>NZ_QKLC01000016.1:0-65880 GCF_003224385.1 Curtobacterium sp. MCPF17_003
TATAAGAGACAGGCCACCGCCCGCCGCCCCGCACGCACGACGGCCCGCCCCGGCAGAACCGGAACGGGCCGAAGGAGCGGAGCGAACCGCCGGCGTCAGTGCGCCGCGGCGGGGATGCTCCCGGTCGTGGCGGATCCGGCACGTGCGAGCCGCTCGACCCGCACCGACTGCCGGTTGATGAGCAGGCCGCCGGCGAGGGCGACGAGCACGAGCACCCCGGCCGAGATGCCGAACGCCGCGTGGTAGCCGTCGAGCGTCGCCTGGGCCTGCTGCAGCTTGGTCGGGGCGGCGGACAGCCCGGACAGGCTGTTCGACACCACGTCGGCGAAGATCGTCGACAGCAGCGCCGTGCCGATCGAGCCACCGATCTGCTGCATGGTGTTGACCGTCGCCGAGGCCACGCCGGCGTCGGCCCGTGCGACCCCGGTCGTCGCGGTGTTCATCGCGGACGAGAAGATCGTGCCCATGCCGAGGCCGATCACGATCAGCGCCGGCAGGACGGTGCCCGCGTAGGAGCTGTCCAGGTCGGTGCGGAGCAGCAGGAGGAGCCCGGTCGCGGCGACCAGGCCACCGGCGAAGATGAGCACCTTCGGCCCGACGCGCGGCAGCAGGCGGCCACCGATCTGCGTCGCCGAGATCATGATCGACAGCGGCATCGGCAGGAACGCGAGACCGGTCTGCAGCGAGCTGAACCCGAGGGTCTGCTCCAGGTAGTAGGTCAGGAACAGGAAGATGCCGAACATGCCGATCGCGACCAGGCCGATCGCGATGAACGAGCCGCCGCGGTCACGGTCGAGCACGACGCGCAGGGGCAGCAGCGGGTGGGCGACGCGGGTCTCGATGAACACGAACGCGGCGATCAGCACGACGCCGCCAGCGAGCATGGCGATCGTGACGGGGGAGTCCCAGCCGTTCGTCTCGGCGTTCGAGAAGCCGTAGACGACGCCGACCAGCCCGAGCGTGATGGTGATGACCCCGAGGACGTCGATGCGCGGACGCTCGACCTTCGGCGGGCGCTCCATGAAGACCAGGGCGCCGATCACACCGAGCACGGCGAAGACGACGTTGACGTAGAGGCACCAGCGCCACGAGGCGTACTCGGTCAGCACGCCGCCGAGCAGCAGGCCGATGGCCGCACCCGAGCCGGCGATGGATCCGAAGATGCCGAACGCGCGACCGCGCTCCTTGGGGTCGCGGAACGTGGTGGTCAGCATGCCGAGTGCGGACGGGGCGAGCAGTGCGCCGAAGACACCCTGCAGCGCGCGGGCCGCGACGAGCAGGCCGAACGAGTCGGCCAGGCCACCGAGCACCGAGGCGACGGCGAAGCCGACGAGCCCGATGATGAAGGTGTTCTTGCGGCCGAACAGGTCGCCGAGACGACCGCCGAGCAGCAGCAGCGAGCCGAACGCCAGCGAGTACGCGGTGACGATCCACTGTCGCTGGTCGGTGCCGAAGTCCAGGTCGGCCTGGGCGGAGGGCAGGGCGATGTTCACGATGGTCGCGTCGAGCACGACCATCAGCTGTGCGAGGGCGATGACCGCCAGGGCGATCCAGCGGCGGTTGCTCTTGGCGGGGGTGGTGCCCGGAGTCGTGGGTGCTGTCCCGGTGGGGGTCGGCACGGTGTGTTCTGCCGTCACGGCAGCCTCCTTCGAGAAGGTTGGAGGGTGGGGTGGAGGTGCGCGCCGTCGGGCACTCCGGAGATGTGGTGGTGACGAAACCGGATGCAGGGCATCCGTTTGTGGTCAGTGTAGACCGAAACGGAAGGAGTGCATCCACTTGTTCCCAGAAAGTGCAACTACGGTCGGATCGTGAGCACCACCGACTCTGCGTCCGACCTCGAGCGACCGCTGCGCGCCGACGCAGCGCGCAACCGCGAGCTGATCCTGCAGACGGCGCGCAAGTGCTTCGCGGAGCGCGGGCTCTCCGTCACCTTGAACGACATCGCGCACGAGGCCGGCGTCGGGGTCGGCACCGTCTACCGACGCTTCGCCGACAAGGACTCCCTGATCGAGGCGCTGCTCGCCACCAAGTTCGAGGCCATGAACGACGCCGCAGCGCGTGCCGCGGACGTGTCCGACCCGCGTGAGGCGCTCCGGGTGTACCTGATGGGCGTCTTCGCGTTCCGTGCACGCGACCGTGCCCTCGCCGACGCCATCGTCCGTGCCGGCAAGGCCCGTCCGTCCATCGTGCAGGAGCGCGACCGGCTCGAACGTCAGGTCGCCGCGATCATCGGCCGTGCCGAGACCGCCGGCGTCGTCCGCCCCGGCTTCGACTCCCGGGACCTGCCGATGCTCACCGCGATGGTCGGTGCGGTCGCCGACGCCACCCGCGAGCACGACCCGGACGCCTGGCGTCGCTACGCGGAACTCCTGATCCAGGGCGTCCTGCCGGGCACGGGCGACACCGCGCCGATGCTCGGCGACCCGCTGGACCGCGAGTCGATCGAGCGCGCGCTGCACGCGCAGTCCTGACCAGGGACCCACCGGAGGCCCGTGGCGGCGCCGCCACGGGCCTCCAGTCCGGCGGTGGTCGCCACCAGAGCGGCCAGCGCGACGGGCGCGGCCGGACCGGCCGGATCGGCTACAGCCAGCTGGGGATCCAGTAGTGCGACCGGACGAAGTCCCACGGCACCTGCATCGCCGTCCACATCGGGTACCAGTAGACCGAGGCCAGCACGACGACGCCCAGGTACACGCCGACCCACAGGATCGCCCGTGACCGGCGTGACCGTTCGTCGCTCCGCCTGCCGAGCACCAACCCGATCGCGGCGGCCAGCGCCATCACCATGTAGGGCTCGAAGGCGATCGTGTAGAACTGGAACACCGTCCGGTCGACGTACATCAGCCAGGGCAGGTACCCCGCCGCGACGCCGAGCAGGACGAAGCCGTACTCCCACTTCCGGCGCAGGACCCAGAGCACGAGCAGCGCCACCGTGGCGATGACCGAGGCGTACCAGATGAACGGGTTCGCGATGCCGGTGATCGCCTCGCCGCAGCGGTTCGCCCAGCAGCCGTCCTGCCCGGCGTCCGTGCCGACGTAGAACATCGACGTCGGGCGCTGCATCACGAGCCAGAGCAGCGGGTTCGCCTGGTACGAGTGCGGGGTGTGCAGTCCGATGTTGAAGGCGTAGATCTCCGACTGGTAGTGCCACCAGTTCTGCAGGCTGTCCGGCACCCAGGCGAGCAGCCCGGTCCAGCGTTCGCCGCCCGAGGACAGCCAGTTGCGGTCCCAGCCGTCCTTCGACACGAACCAGCCCGTCCACGACGCCACGTAGGTCACCGCGGCGATCGGCACGGTCAGCAGGAACGACACCGGTGCCTGCTGCAGCAGCGCGCTCGACGACCAGAACTCGACCCCGGCGCGGCGGCGCATCATCATGTCGCTCAGCACGGAGTACACGGCGAAGAACGCCAGGAAGTACACCCCCGACCACTTCGTCGCCGCTGCCAGCCCCAGGGCCAGGCCCATCGCGAACAACCACGGCCGCCACCAGAGCACCGGACCCCACAGGGTGGTCCGGCCGGCGGCGGCGCGGGCGGCGACCCACTCGTCGAGTCGCCGTTGACCCTGCCGACGGTCGAGCAGCAGCGCCCCGAACCCGAGGATGACGAAGAAGGTCAGGATGCCGTCGAGGAGCGTCACCCGCGACATCACGATCGCCTGCCCGTCGATCGCGAGCAGGAAGCCGGCGAGCGTGCCGATCATCGTCGAACGGAACAGCGACCGGGCGATCACCGCGGTGAGGAACACCGTCGCGATGCCGAGCACGGCCACCGTGAAGCGCCAGCCGAACGAGTTGTCGGCCCCGAACAGCAGCATCCCGAGGCCGATGAGGTACTTGCCGAGCGGCGGGTGGGCGATGAACTCCGCGGCGCTCGTGAAGATGTCCGTCTCGCCGCGAACGAACCGGTCGTCGGTCGTCGGGGCGGTGTCACCGCTCGGGTTCGCGGGCCAGGTGCCCTCGTACCCGAGGTGCACGATCGACCAGCCGTCCTTGACGTAGTAGGTCTCGTCGAACACGAGCGAGTGGGGGGTGCCGAGGTTCACCAGCCGCAGCACGGCGGCGAGGAGCGTCACCGCGAGCGGACCCGTCCACCGCCACACGGCGACCCGCTGCGACGTGGAGAGCACCCGCCCCCACCAGTCGTCCAGGCGCGAGCCGACCGGCCGGTCGGGCACGGCCGTGCGGTCGTCGGTCAGCTCGCTGGTCATCGCTGAGCATCCTACGGATCGACCGCATGTCCCCGCTGCGACGGCGGTGCTCGCGCCGCGCGGCCGCGCCGGAGTCGCCGTGCGGGGACAATGGGTGCGTGATCGTCCTCGCAGCAACGCCCATCGGCAACCTCGGGGACGCCTCGCGCCGTCTCGTCGAGACCCTCTCCAACGCCACGGTCGTCGCGGCGGAGGACACCAGGACCGCCATCCACCTGATGCGCGCCCTGGGCATCGAGAACCGTCCGCGGCTCATCGCCCTGCACGAGCACAACGAGCGGGCGAAGGCGTCCGAGGTCGTCGAACTCGCCCGCGACGAGGACGTCGTCGTCCTCACCGACGCCGGCATGCCCGCGATCAGCGACCCCGGCTTCCCGCTCGTCGAGGCCGCCGTGGCCGCCGGGGTCACCGTCACCGCCCTGCCCGGGCCGTCGGCCGTGCTCATGGCGCTCGCCGTGTCCGGGCTGCCCACCGACCGCTTCACGTTCGAGGGGTTCCCGACCCGCAAGGCCGGGGAGCGCCGCCGGGCGTTCCAGGCGCTGGCGGGGGAGCAGCGGACGATGGTGTTCTTCGAGTCGCCGCACCGGCTGGCCGAGACCCTGGCGGACATGGCCTCCGGGTTCGGGGGTGACCGCCGCGCCGCGGTCTGCCGCGAGCTCACGAAGCTGTACGAAGAGGTCCGTCGCGGGCCGCTGGACGAACTCGTCACGTGGGCGTCCGAGGGTGTGCGTGGCGAGATCTGCATCGTCGTCGCCGGCGCCGCGGAGGCCACCGAAGAAGCCACGCTCGACGACGGGGTGCGCCTGGTGCTCGAGCGGGTGGCCGCCGGCATGCGCATGAAGGAGGCCGCCGCGGCGGTCGCGGACGCGACCGGGCTGTCGAAGCGGGACCTGTACGAAGGGGCGCTCGCGGCGCGCTGAGCGGGCACGTCACGTTCGCGTCCGCCGGTCTGGAGGCGCGTGGCGGGCCCGTCACGGGCCTCCAGGACCCGGTTCTCCACAGTCCACCGCCGCACGCGTCATCGGGGTTCCGTGCGCCCGTAGGATGGTCCGCATGTCCGCCGGGTCCTCGTTCAGCATCACCACGCCGATCTTCTACGTGAACGACGTGCCCCACATCGGGCACGCCTACACCGAGGTCGCCGCGGACTTCCTCGCGCGCTGGCACCGGCAGCGCGGTGACGACACCTGGCTGCTCACCGGCACCGACGAGCACGGGCAGAAGATCCTGCGCACCGCCTCGGCGAACGACGTCTCACCCAAGGAATGGGCCGACCGCCTGGTCAACGATGCCTGGAAGCCACTGCTCGACACGGTCGACGTCGCGAACGACGACTTCATCCGCACCACCGACGAACGGCACGAGCGTGGCGTGACGGCGTTCCTGCAGAAGCTCTACGACGACGGCTTCATCTACGCCGGCGAGTTCGAGGGCTTCTACTGCGTGGGCTGCGAGGAGTACAAGCAGCCGAGCGACCTGGTCGCCGGGACCGGTGCCTACGAGGGCCAGCAGGTCTGCGCGATCCACTCGATCCCGGTCGAGGTACTGGCCGAGCGCAACTACTTCTTCCGGATGTCCGACTTCGAGCAGCGCCTGCTCGACCTGTACGAGTCGAACCCGCTGTTCATCCAGCCCGAGAGCGTCCGCAACGAGATCATCTCGTTCGTCAAGCAGGGGCTCCGCGACCTGTCGATCTCGCGCTCCAGCTTCGACTGGGGCATCAAGATCCCGTGGGACAGCGACCACGTGCTGTACGTGTGGTTCGACGCCCTGCTCAACTACGTCACGGCGCTCGGCTACGGCACCGACGACGACGAGGCCTTCCGGCGCCTCTGGCCGAGCGTGCACATCGTCGGCAAGGACATCGCCCGCTTCCACGCCGTCATCTGGCCGGCGATGCTCATGGCCGCCGGGCTGCCCGTGCCGGAGCGCGTCTTCGGCCACGGCTGGCTGCTCGTCGGCGGCGAGAAGATGTCCAAGTCGAAGCTGACCGGCATCGCGCCGTCGGAGATCACCGACACGTTCGGGTCCGACGCCTTCCGCTACTACTTCCTGCGCGCCATCACCTTCGGGCAGGACGGCAACTTCAGCTGGGAAGACATCTCGGCGCGCTACCAGGCCGAGCTCGCGAACGGCTACGGCAACCTGGCGTCACGCCTGGTCGCCATGCTGCAGAAGTACTGCGACGGCGAGGTCCCGGCGCGCGGTGCGCTGACCGAGTCCGACCAGGCGATCGATGCCCTGGCCGTCTCGGTCACCGAGCGTGCCGACGCCGCCATCGCCGCCTTCGCCCCGCACGAGGCCATCGCGAGCGTGTGGGAGCTCGTCGACGCCCTGAACGGGTACATCACCGAGCAGGCGCCGTGGGCCCTGGCGAAGGACGACGCCAACCGCGAGCGCCTCGGTACCGTCCTGACCACCGCGCTCCGTGGCCTCGGCACCGTCACCGTCCTGCTGTCCCCGGTCATGCCGAAGGCGACCGAGAAGCTCTGGGCCTCGATCGGCGCCGGCGGGTCCGTCGCCGAGCAGCGGGTCGACCGTGCGTTCGAGTGGCAGGGTGCGTCGCACGTGGTGCCGCTCGAGAGCGGGCTCTTCCCGCGGATCGAGCAGGTCTCCGCGTGACCGACGCCGAGTCGCACGTCCGGTCCCGCGGTGACGGGGCGTCCGGTGGGTCGAAGCGCGACCTGACGTACCCGCCGCTGCCGCAGGCGCTCGTCGTGCCGGTGTACGACAACCACACCCACATGGAGATCGCCGACGGTGTCGGCGACGGGGGTGACGGTCCGCTCGAGTACCGCGAGCACCTCGACCGTGCCTCGAGCGTCGGCGTGCGTGGAGTCGTGCAGGTCGGCACGGACCTCGCCACCTCGGAGTGGTCCGCGTCGATCGCCGCTCGGGAGCCCCGGGTCCTGGCAGCCGTCGCGTTGCACCCGAACGAAGCGCCCGTGCTGCAGGAACAGGGGCTGCTCGACGAGCACCTCGCCGGCATCGAACGGCTCGCCGCGCTGCCGCGGGTCCGGGCAATCGGTGAGACCGGCCTCGACTTCTTCCGCACCGGCGAGGACGGCCGCGACGCCCAGGTCCGATCGTTCGAGGAGCACATCCGCATCGCGAAGGAGCACGACCTCGCGCTGACGATCCACGACCGCGACGCACACGACGCCGTGGTCGAGGTCCTCGACCGCGTGGGTGCCCCGGAGCGGACCGTCTTCCACTGCTTCTCCGGCGGCCCGGACCTCGCCCGGCTCTGCGCCGAGCGCGGCTGGTACATGTCCTTTGCCGGCACCGTGACGTTCAAGAACGCCGCACTGCTGCGTGAAGCCCTGGTCGTCGCCCCGCGGCACCTGATCATGATCGAGACGGACGCGCCGTTCCTGACGCCCACCCCGTTCCGCGGTCGCCCGAACGCGCCGTACCTCATCCCGCTCACCCTGCGGTCGATGGCGGAGACGCTCGGCACGGACGCCTCGATGCTCGCGGCCCAGATCGCCTCGAACACCGAGCTCGTCTACGGCGCGTGGGACGCCGAGCCCGTGACGGTGGACGAGTAGTCGTGGGCGCACTGCTCGGCCCGGCGGAGATCCGGGAGCTCGCGGCCGAACTCGACGTCACCCCGACGAAGAAGCTCGGCCAGAACTTCGTGCACGACGCCAACACCGTGCGGCGGATCGTGTCGGTCGCCGGTGTGACCCCGTCGGCTCAGGTGCTCGAGATCGGCCCGGGGCTCGGGTCGTTGACGCTCGGGCTCACCGAGACCGGCGCCCCCGTCACCGCCGTCGAGATCGACAAGCGCCTGGCCGCCAAGCTGCCGTCGACGGTGTCGTCGATGCAGCCGGACGCGTCGCTGACCGTCGTGCAGCAGGACGCCATGACCGTCGCCGCGTCGGACCTCGACACCGCACCGACGCACCTGGTCGCGAACCTGCCGTACAACATCTCCGTCCCCGTGCTGCTGCACCTGCTCGCGACCTTCCCGTCGATCGAGCGGTCACTCGTGATGGTGCAGGCCGAGGTCGGGTACCGGCTCGCCGCCACCCCCGGCAGCAAGGTCTACGGGTCGCCGAGCGTCAAGGCTGCCTGGTACGGCGCGTGGAGCACCGCGGGACTGGTCAGCCGCCAGGTCTTCTGGCCGGTGCCGAACGTCGACAGCGTGCTGGTGGCGTTCGACCGGCACGAGCCCCCGGGCGACGAGGCCCTGCGGTCGCAGGTGTTCGCCCTGGTCGACGCGGCGTTCCAGCAGCGCCGCAAGATGCTGCGGCAGAGCCTGTCCGGCGTGCTCGGCGGCAGCGCGCACGCGTCCGAGGTCCTGGCAGCGGCGGGCATCGACCCGACCGCTCGGGGCGAGGCGATCGGTGTCGACGACTTCGTGCGGCTCGGGCGGACGGTCCTCGCTGCTGCCGAGTGACATCTGGCCAACGGACAGGCAGCGAAATACGGAATGTTCGGTGGCGTCCGTTCGGCGCTCCTACGGTTGACTCCATCAACCAAGGAGGCATCGTGCGACCAGCCGAATCACCCCGCCCGCTCCGCCGTGTCCCGACCGAGGCGCAGGCCGCAGAGGGACGTCTTCGAGCGCTTCGGCGAGCTGACCTCGACCATCAGCGAGCAACGAGCATCTCCACTGCGGCGGAACGTCGAGCCCTCTTCGCCGGCACCCCGCGACCGGAGGGCACGTTCGAAGAACGTCGCGAGCGCCGGCGACGAGCGTCCGAGTTGATCGATCCGGACTTCTGGGTCGAGCCGACCGCGGCGTTCCACAGTCGACTCTGACCGTGTTCGGTCGACTCGAGCCGCATCAGTTCGACGAGCACCGGGTCCTCGAGTTCAACGACTGCGCCGCCAGGCCGGACGTCGTCCTCGTCGGCTCCAGTTTCGTCCGGAGCGCCCTGCGCCGATGCGAGCGTCAGGATGCCGAGGTGGTCACGTTCCTCGATCACCTCGACCTGGTCGGCACGGAGATCCTGTACAGCGCCTACACGGAGTTCGAGGTGCTGCAGGCTGCTCATGGGATGGGTGCGGAAGCCGCTCGTCGCCACGTCGCTGCGTGGAGGGAATTGCTGCGGTCGACTCAAATGCACTGGGTCGGGATCGATGCCGTCAGCGACGAGGTCCCGCACCTCATGGAGCAGTTCGGACTGACCGTCTCGGGTGCCGTGCACGTCGCAACAGCGGCGAACTGGGAGGTCGACGGCTTCGTGACGGTCGATCCGGCATTCGGGGTGGTCGACAAGGAGCGCCTGCCGAGGTTCCGTGGTCCGTGCGAGCCGGGGTGCCTCGCACCGAACACGGAACCTCGCACCGTGCGAACGCCGGCCGTCGCCTGTCTCAGTGCTCGCGGGACGCCATCATCTCGAGGATCTGCTGGTGGTTGCCGTTCCGCTCGGCGAAGCGCAGCGGGTGCACGTTCTGCACCAGGATCTCCGGGGCAGCGCCGGACTCGATGAGCGCCATGACCTCGTCGGCGAAGGCGTCGAGCGGCATCCCGCCGAAGTCGGCACCGCCCATCAGGTCGGTCGACACCGCCGGGGGAGCGAGCTCGAGCACCTCGACGGACGAACCGACGAGCTGCTGACGGAGGGCCTGGGTGTACGAGTGCACCCCGGCCTTCGTGGCGTTGTAGGTCGGCGTCGCGGTCAGCGGGACGAACGCGAGGCCTGAGGTGACGGTCATCAGCGTCGCGGCGGGCTGCTCGAGCAGGTGCGGCAGGAACGCGTCGATGAGCCGGATCGTGCCGACCAGGTTCGTCTGGATGGTCTCGATCGCGTCGTCCATGTGGTCGGAGGAGCGCAGGTCCTCGTTCCGCATGATCCCGGACATGGTGATCAGGGTGTTCAGCGAGGGGTACGCCTCGAGCACGGTGGAAGCGGCCGACGCGATCGAGTCAGCATCGCTGACGTCGATCTGCACGGTGCCGAAGCCGTGCTCGGCGGCGAGGGAGTCGAGGAGCGCCTGGCGGCGCCCGCCGATGACGACGGTGCTGCCGGCGGCCTGCAGACGCTGGGCGAGGGCGAGACCGATGCCCGAGGTCGCGCCGGGGATGAAGACGGTGGAGTTCGTGATGTCCATGACCACCACGATGCTCCGTGGACAGGGTCGCAACCAGAGCGCGGTCATCGGGGGATCGGCGATCCCTGGCACCCGGGCAGGAAGCGGACGATGATCGACCCATGGACCGTGCCGCGCTCGCCGACTTCCTCCGCCGTCGCCGCGAGCTGCTGCGCCCCGAGGAC
Organism: Curtobacterium sp. MCPF17_003; assembly: GCF_003224385.1. Classification (NCBI taxonomy): domain Bacteria; kingdom Bacillati; phylum Actinomycetota; class Actinomycetes; order Micrococcales; family Microbacteriaceae; genus Curtobacterium; species Curtobacterium sp. MCPF17_003. The sequence goes on from NZ_QKLC01000016.1 coordinate 10,443, forward strand.
GTCGGCCTCGGGCAGGGGCCACGACGCCGGACCCCGGGGCTCCGCCGTGAAGAGGTCGCTGCCCTCGCCGGCATGTCCGTCGACTACTACACGCGACTCGAGCAGCAGCGCGGACCGCAGCCGTCCGAGCAGATGATCGCCGCGATCGCCCGGGCTCTGCGCTGCAGCCTGGACGAGCGCGACCACCTGTTCCACCTGGCCGGGCAGAACGCCCCGACCCGCATGCACCGCGCCGACCACGTCGACCCGGCGATCCTGCGGGTGCTCGACCGGCTCGAGGACACCCCGGCGATCGTCGTCAGCCACCTGGGCGAGACCCTGGTCGAGAACCGGCTCGCGGCGGCGCTCCTCAGCAGCTCGGTCGACCTGCCGGGCAACCGGCGGTACCAGGCGTGGCGGTGGTTCGTGACGGGTGAGGAGCTCGCGAAGTACGCACCCGAGCAGCACGAGCGGCTGGGGCGGGTGGTGGTCGCGTCGCTCCGGGCGACCGTCGGGCTCGCGGGCCCGGGAGACCGCCGGGCGACCGAACTCATCGCCGAGTTGCAGGCGCGCAGCCCCGAGTTCTGCGACCTCTGGGCCAAGCACGAGGTGGCCACACGCTGGTCGGACAACAAGACGATCGTGCAGCCGGAGCTCGGGCGCATCACCGTCGACTGCCAGGTCTTGCACACCGACGACCAGGCGCAGGCACTGCTGCTGTTCACCGCGCCTCCAGGATCGGAGGACGCGCAGAAGCTCGAGCTCCTCGGCGTCGTCGGACAGCAGACCTTCGCCGGCTGACGACCTCGCACCGTGCGAACAGCGCCCCGAGAAGCAACGCCACGTCACACACTTGGCCGCGTGCGGTATACCGTGCCTAGGGTGGGGGCGTGAGCACTCCGCGCGTGTACGTCATCCACGAGAACCCCGAGTGGTTCCCCCCGCTCGCCGCCGCCTTCGAGGCCGAGGGCGTCCCCGTCGAGGAGATCCTGCTGACCGAGGGGCAGATCGACCTCGCGGCCGAGCCGGCACCCGGCGTCTACTGGAGCCGCATGTCCGCGAGCTCCCACACCCGCGGCCACGAGCACAGCAAGGAGTACACCCGGGCGATCCTCGGCTGGCTCGAGCGTGCCGGCCGCCAGGTCGTCGGCGGCAGCCACGTGCTCGAGCTCGAGGTGTCCAAGGTCGCCCAGCACGGTCTCCTGCAGCAGGCCGGGTTCGACGTGCCGCGCACGACCGCCGTGTTCGGCACGACGACGCTCGAGGACGCAGCCCGCACCTTCACCGACGGGCAGGACGTCCCCTTCATCACGAAGCACAACCAGGGCGGCAAGGGCCTGGGCGTGCGGCGGTTCGACTCGCTCGTCGAGTTCGACGCCTACGTCGACAGTCCCGAGTTCGAGGCCCCGGTCGACGGCATCACCCTGCTGCAGGAGTACCTGACGGCCCGCGAGCCCTTCATCACCCGCGTCGAGTTCGTCGGCGGCGAGTTCGTGTACGCGGTCCGCGTCGACACGAGCGCCGGCAGCTTCGAGCTCTGCCCCGCCGACGCGTGCGAGGTGCCCCAGGTCATCGCGGGTGCCGTCTGCGACGTCCCCGGCACCGAGACCCTCGGCGCGCCCCCGGCGTTCGCCGTCCGGACCGAGATCACCGCCGAGCACCCGCTGGTCCAGCAGCTCCGCACGTTCCTCGCCGACCAGCGCATCTCCATCGCGGGCGTCGAGTTCATGGAGACGACGGACGGCCGCACCGTCGTCTACGACATCAACACGAACACGAACTACAACCCCGCGGTCGAGGAGTCCGCGCCGGCCTCCGGCCCGCGCTCCATCGCGAAGTACCTCGGTGGTCTGCTGGAGACGCAGTACGCGGCGCAGCTCACGGCCTGAGAACGCAAGAACCACCGGACTGGAGGCCCGTGGCGGGCCCGCCACGGGCCTCCAGTCCGCCTTTCCCACACCCCAAGGAACCAACGTGCGATTCGGATACTGGACCCCGCTCTTCGGCGGCTGGCTGCGCAACGTCGACAACGAGAACATGCCGGTCACCTTCGACTACGTGAAGCGCCTGGCGCAGCGCGCCGAGCGGATCGGCTTCGACCTGACGCTCGTGCCGGAGCTCAACCTCAACGACATCAAGGGCACGGCGGCGCCCTCGCTCGAGGCGTGGTCGCTCGCGGCGGCCATCGCGGCGACGACCGAGCGCCTGGAGATCATGGCGGCGATGCGTCCCGGGTACCACCTGCCCGCGGTGACGGCGAAGCAGGCGGCGACGATCGACGACATCTCGTGCGGCCGGTTCACCTTCAACGTCGTGAGCGCCTGGTGGGCTGAAGAGGCGAAGCAGTACGGCGGGATCTTCTCGGAGCACGACGACCGGTACAAGCGCACCGCGGAGTTCGTCGAGGTCATGAAGGGCCTGTGGCGCGAGACCCCGTACTCGTTCTCGGGCGAGTACTACGACATCGAGAACGCGCACCTCGAGCCGAAGCCCCGCGTGACGCCGCGCATCTACGCCGGTGGGGAGAGCGAGGCCGGCAAGGCAGCGATCACCGGGTACGCCGACGCCTACGTCACGCACGGCGGCACGGTCGAGGAGCTCCGCGCGAAGATCGACGAGATGAAGCAGCGTCGCGTCGACGCCGGCCTGCCGCCGTTCGAGGCGTTCGGCATGGCCGCGTACGTCATCGTGCGGGAGACCGAGGAAGAAGCGCAGGCCGAGCTCGCCCGGATCACCGACGTGCAGCACGGCAAGGCGTACGAGTCGTACCAGGACTTCATCTCGAAGTCGCAGCTCGAGCACGTGCCCTCGCTCGAGGACTACTCGGTGTCGAACCGCGGCCTGCGCCCCGGTTTCGTGGGGACGCCGTCGCAGGTGGCGGACCGCATCCGGGAGTTCGAGGACGCCGGCGTCGACACGCTCCTGCTGCAGTTCTCGCCGCAGCTCGAGGAGATGGACCGGTTCGGCGAGCAGGTCATCCCGCTCGTCCGACAGTCGGTCGGGGCGCAGTCCTGATGGGGGCCGCGCCGACCAACGCGGAGGACGGCTGGGCGTTCGAGACCCGCCAGATCCGCGCCGGCTTCAAGGCCGACCCGGGCTGGGGCGCGAACGTGCCGCCGATCGCACAGAGCGCCGCGTACGTCTACCCGTCGGGCGAGGACGCCGCCGCGCGCTTCATGCTCGACGCCCCCGGCCACACCTACACGCGGGTGAACAACCCGTCGGCGGCAGCCCTCGAACGCCGGATCGCCGACCTCGAGGGCGGGATCGGTGCGCTGGCGTTGGCCTCCGGGCAGGCGGCGACGTCGCTGGCCGTGCTCGGTGTCGCACGCGCCGGTGACCACGTGGTGTCGAGCGCCTCGCTCTACGGCGCGACCTACACGTTGTTCGCGTCGACCCTGCGGGACCTCGGCATCACCTTCACGTTCGTGCAGGACCCGACCGACCTGTCCGAGTGGGCGGCGGCGGTGCGTCCGGAGACGAAGGCGTTCTTCGGCGAGTCCATCCCGAACCCCCGCGGGGACGTCCTGGACTTCGCCGGAGTGGCCGGGGTCGCGCACGGGGCCGGTGTGCCGCTCATCGTCGACAACACCATCGCGACGCCGTACCTGGTGCGCCCGATCGAGCACGGCGCCGACATCGTCGTGCACTCCGCGACGAAGTACCTGGCCGGACACGGCAGCGCCATCGCCGGGCTCATCGTCGACAGCGGGAACTTCGACTGGGCGGCCCACGCCGACGCCTACCCGCAGCTGGCCACGACCGAGCAGTCCGGCTTCGCGAACACGAACTTCGCCGAGAAGTTCGGGCGACGGGCGTTCATCCAGCGCACCCGCTCGAAGCTGTCCGCCGACCTCGGGCCCGCGATCGCACCGTTCAACGCGTTCCTGGTGCTGCAGGGCATCCAGACGCTGTCGCTCCGGATGGACCGGCACGTGTCGAACGCCGCCACCGTGGCGACCTGGCTCGACGCACACGACCAGGTCGAGCACGTGCACTACGCCGGCCTGCCGGACTCGCCGTGGCACCACCTGCAGCAGCGCTACGTGCCGAAGGGGCCGTCGGCGGTGCTGTCGTTCGACCTCGCCGGCGGGGTCGCCGCGGGTCGACGGTTCGTGGCGGCGCTCGAGCTGTTCGACCACGTCTCGAACCTCGGTGACGTCCGCTCGCTCGTCGTGCACCCGGCATCGACCACCCACGTGCAGATGACCTCTACCGAGCGGGCGGCCGCCGGGGTGGGGGACGGTCTCATCCGCCTGTCGATCGGCCTCGAGCACATCGACGACATCACCGCGGACCTGGCGCGGGGGTTCACGGCAGCCGCAGCGGGATAGGTTGGGCGCATGACCACGTTGGCCGCACCGACCCGCGTGCGGACGCGCGCCCCCGGCAAGATCAACGTGTTCCTGTCCGTCGGGGCGTTGCAGGACGACGGCTACCACGACGTCGCCACGGCGTACCAGGCGGTGTCCCTGTACGAGGACGTCACCGCCGAGGCCGCCGACGACTTCTCGGTCACCTTCACGGGGCCGATCGACACGAGCACCGTGCCGGTCGACGAGTCGAACCTGGCCATCCGTGCGGCCCGGCTCGTGGCCGACGCGGCCGGACACCGCGGTGGTGTGCGGCTGACCATCGACAAGCAGGTGCCCGTCGCCGGCGGCATGGGCGGTGGGTCCGCGGACGCCGCGGCGACCCTGCTCGCCGTCGACACGCTCTGGGGCACCGCGCTCGGTCGCGAAGAGCTGCTCCGCCTCGCCGCGCAGCTCGGCGCCGACGTGCCGTTCGCCTTCGCCGGCGGCACCGCCGTGGGCACCGGCCGCGGTGACGAGCTGAGCCCCGCGCTGGCCAAGGGTGAGTTCCACTGGGTCCTCGCCCTGAGCGACGACGGGCTGAGCACCCCCGCCGTCTACCGTGCGCTCGACGAGCACCGGGAGCGGTACCGAGCCGACATCTCCCCGGCGCCGTCGCACCCCGTGGTCGAGGCCAACGTGCTGCAGGCCCTGCGCGCGGGCGACCCCGACCTGCTCGCCGACTGCGTCCACAACGACCTGCAGGCACCGGCCATGCGGCTGCAGCCCCGGCTCGCGGCGACCCTGGAACTCGGTGAGAAGTCCGGTGCCCTGGCCGGCCTGGTGTCCGGAAGCGGCCCGACCGTGGCGTTCCTGGTGGGCGACCGTGACGCCGCGCTCGAGCTGCAGGTCGAGCTCAGCGCCGCCGGCCTCGTCGCACTCCGCGCCACCGGCCCGGTGCACGGCGCACGCGTGGTGCACTGACCCGACGCCCCGGCGCAGCCGTCGGCGGCTGGCCGGCAAGCGTCAGCGGCTGTACTTCCAGAGGATGACCGTGCCGGTGTGCCAGTAGCGCACGACGTGGAAGCCCTCGGCCACGAGGGTCTCGGTGACCTGCGGGCGGATGTTCCGCGACTTGCCGCCGACGAACCACACGGTGTCGATGCCGGAGATCCGCTCGGGCACGGTCGTGGCCACGTCGCCGTTGACGTTCCAGAGCTGTCCGCGTTCGGCACCGGTCTCGGCGACGGCGAGGTCGCGCATCCCGGTGAAGGCTTCGGGGTAGGAGTCGGCGATGACCTGCGCGGTGGTGCCCGGGTGCTCCCAGACGCTGCCGAAGACGACGCCCTCGTTCCGGTCGGTGCGCCGGTCCCGCTCGCGCTCGATGATGGCCGCCGCGTTCGCCCAGTGCGAGTCCTGCTTGGCGTGGGGCAGCCGGACGATCGTGCTCGTCGGTGCCGACACGAGCAGCATCCCGACGACCGCGAGCGCCAGCCACCGCCGGGGTCGGATAGCCGTGATCGCCAAGCCGATGAGCAGCGCGACGAACGCCAGGCTCAGGCTGGCGTACTTCGGGGAGTACAGGTGCTCCCCGGCCGCGGTCGCGCCGACGAGCAGTGCGGTGGGGAGGATCGTCAGGGGGACGGCGACGCGCACGGCCTGCAGCCGCAGCAGGTCGCGGGCGGCCGGGGCAGGACGTCGGGCGGCACGCACGGCGAGCACGACGCCGACGATCATCAGCACCCACCCGAGCACCGCGTACGGCCAGACGGCACCGAACCAGGCGGTCGCGACGACCTGACGCACGGTGGCCCACCCGACTCCGGTGATCCAGCCGACCTGCTTGGCCTGCCCGGCGGCGAGGACGATGAACGGCGACACCACGAGCGCGGCCCCGACGGCGGCGACGCCCCAGCGCACGAACGCGGCGCGGTCGACCACCGGCGAGGACACCGGACCGCTGCGCTGCGAGAGCACGGCGTCGCGCCGTGCGGCACGGTCGGCGACGGCGGTCCAGAGGAGCACGACCCCGTGCGCGACGACGGCCAGGGCCAGGTAGACGTTGAACAGCACGGCGACCACGGCGAGCAGGCCGTAGACGACCCACCACCGGGTCGCGTGGTGCCGGATCCGGGTGCGCCGGACCGCGGTGATCCCCACGAGGGTCAGCGTGACGGCGAAGGTCGTGACGGTGGCGTACGGTCGCCCCTCGGTGCCGGCCCACGCGACGCGCGGCAGGACCAGGAACACGATCCCGGAGACGACGCCGAGCCGCACGCCGCCGAGACGACGGCCGAGGGCGACGACGAGCCCGGCGGAGACCCCGATGGCCAGGGCACTCGGGAACCGCAGCGTGAACGGCGAGTACCCGACGAGCGTGAACCAGACGTGCATCACGGCGTAGTACAGGCCGTGGACGGCGTCGACGTTCTGCAGTTCGGCCCAGAGCGCCGGCCAGCTCCGCTGTGCGCTCGCGATGGTCGCGGCCTCGTCGTACCAGACCGACGGCACCCAGCTGAAGGCCGCTGCGCCGACGACGCCGAGCGCGCCGACGGTGATCTCCGGGGTCCGTGCGAGGGCCCGGACGGCGGCCGCGACGAGCCCCAGCGAGCGCGCGCGCACCGACGTGTCCGACGTCGTGCGTCGGACCGGGACGGTACCGGTACGCGGGGAACTCACGCCCGCGACCGTACCGATCGGCTCTGGGGATCCGCCGCGTCCCGGCACTGAACTCTCACATGCAGGAGTTCGGTGCGACGGGCCAGAATGACGGGATGGAACCCCTCGTCGCCCCCGCCGCCGCGCTCTCCCCGGGACGGACGCAGCTCGGTTCGCGGACCGCCGCGCTCGCCGACGTCGGGGTCACCGGGCTGCGACGCCTGGCCACATCGCGCATCCTCGTCGTCGGGGCCGGCGGGCTCGGGGCGCCGGTGGTCGCGTACCTCGCCGGGATCGGTCGGCTCACCGTGGTCGACCCCGACGTGGTCGACGGCTCGAACCTGGCCAGGCAGACGCTCTTCACGGCCGCCGACGTCGGCTCGCCGAAGGCACGGGTCGCGATCGCCCGAGCCGTCGCGGTCGACCCCGAACTCGACGCGGTCGCCGTGGTCGCGTCGTTCACGCCGGACCTGGTCGCCGGACACGACGTCGTGGTCGACGCCGCCGACTCGGTCGTGGTCACCCGAGCGATCTCGGACGCCTGCGCCGCGGCCGGCGTGCCGTTCGTGTGGGGCACCGTGCTCGGCCACGACGGGCAGGTCAGCGTCTTCCGCGACGCCGGGCCGGACGGCGTCGACTTCCACGACCTGCACCCCGACGCCCTGCCCGACGAGGGCTCGTGCGCCCTCGACGGCGTCGTCCCCGCACTGTGCGGCGCGGTCGGTGCGGTGATGGCGGGACAGGTCTTCGCGTTGGTCACCGGCACCGGCGACCCGCTGCTCGGACGCGTCCTGACCGTCGACGCCCGCCGGTGGCGCTGGACCGAGAGCCCCGTCCGTCGCGGGCCCGCCTCGCGTCGACCGGCACCCGCATCCGCCGTCACGACGCCGCGCATCGCGCCGTCCGCCCTGGCCGCCAGGGTGGCGGACCCGTCGGACCCGCTGGTCGTCGTCGACGTCCGGACCGACGAGGAACGCGCAGCCGGCGTGGTCGCCGGTGCCGTCACCGACGACACCGGTGCGGACGAGGTCGTCGTGTACTGCGCACGCGGGCCCCGTGCGGACGCGTGGGCGGCGCGGCAGCCGGCCGGGAGGCGCGTGGCGGTCCTCGACGGCGGCTTCGAGGCCTGGCGTCGCGAGGGGCTGCCCGTGGCGATCGAGCACCGGTCCTGACCCAGCCCACTCACCCTCACCGGGTCTGGCACCGCATCCGCGGATAGGATCGGGCGATCATGACGCAACTGCGGGTACGGGACGCTGCGGCCTTCCTCGGGATCAGTGACGACACCGTTCGACGGCTCGTCGACGGGGGCACCTTCACCCGGGCCACGGACGACGCGGGGCGAGCCGTGGTCGACGGTCGCGAGGTCGCCGCGTACGCACGGGATCGCAGCTCCGAGCTGACCGACCCGGCGTCCGCGGTGAAGAGCTCGGCGCGCAACCGCTTCGTCGGGATCGTCACCGACCTGGTCGTCGACACCGTGATGGCGCAGGTCGAGCTGCAGTGCGGCCCGCACCGCGTGGTGTCCCTGATGAGCGCCGAGGCCGTCCGCGACCTGGGGCTCGAGGTCGGGTCCGTCGCGGTGGCGTCCGTCAAGGCCACGATGGTCGCCGTCGAGGCACCCGCCCATCAGGAGGACCCCCGATGACCCGTCTCCGGCCGTTCGCGGCGCTGGCCCTCGCCGCCACCGTCGCCCTCGGGCTCGCTGCGTGCACGGCTCCGGACACGGGCTCGGGGGCGTCGACCCCGGCGGGCTCCGACACCGAGGGGCCGACCGGTTCGATCACCGTCTTCGCCGCCGCGTCCCTGCAGCAGACCTTCACGACCCTGGGCGAGCAGTACGAGACCGCGCACCCCGGCGCCTCGATCCGGTTCTCGTTCGCCGGCTCCAGCGACCTCGTCACCCAGATCCAGAACGGCGCCCCCGCCGACGTGTTCGCCGCGGCGGACCAGGCGAACATGGCGAAGCTGACCTCGGGTGACCTGGTGACCGGGTCGCCGCGGGCCTTCGCCACGAACACGCTCGAGATCGCGGTCGCCCCGGGCAACCCGCGGGGCATCGGTGGCCTCGACGACCTGACGGCTCCGGGCGTCCGGCTCGTCACCTGCGCCGCCCCGGTGCCGTGCGGTGCCGCGACGGCGAAGGTCGAGTCCGCATCGGGCGTCGATCTCGAGCCCGTCAGCGAGGAGCAGTCCGTCACCGACGTGCTCGGCAAGGTCGAGTCCGGTCAGGCCGATGCCGGCCTCGTCTACGTGACGGACGTCCGAGGGACCGGCGGCAAGGTCGACGGGGTCCCGTTCGACGAGTCGAGCAAGGCCGTCAACACGTACCCGATCGGTGTGCTCCGGGAATCCGGGGACCCGGAGCTCGCGCAGGCGTTCTCGGAGTACGTCCGCTCCGCCGCCGGGCAGCGCGTGCTCTCCGACGCGGGCTTCGGGAAGCCCTGACCCGTGGCTCCGCGCGCTGACGGACGGCCACCGGTCGCGTGGTGGCTCCCGCTGCCCGCGGTGCTCGGCGGATTGTTCGTCGTCGTGCCCGTGCTCGCGATGCTCGGCCGGGTGGACTGGTCGTCGTTCGTCGGGCTCGTGACCTCGACCGCGTCGCTGACCGCGCTCGGCCTCAGCCTCGGCACGGCGCTCGCGGCCACCGGCGTCGCGTTCGTCCTCGGGTACCCGCTCGCCGTGCTGTTCGCGCGGTCGGCGTCGCGCTGGGTCGGCGTCGCACGAGCCGTCGTGCTCCTGCCGCTCGTGCTGCCGCCGGTGGTCGGCGGCCTCGCGCTGCTCGCGGCCTTCGGTCGGCTCGGCGTGGTCGGGGCCTTCCTCGACGACCACGGGCTGCACATCGCGTTCACCACGACGGCGGTGGTCATCGCGCAGACCTTCGTCGCGATGCCGTTCCTGGTGTCCTCGGTCGAGGGGGCGCTCCGCGTCGAGGGCGACCGCTACGAGCGGGTCGCCGCGACCCTGGGTGCCGGGCCGACTCGGACGTTCCTGACCGTCACGACGCCGCGGGTGCTGCCGGGGATCGTGTCGGGGCTCGTGCTCTGCTTCGCCCGGGCGCTCGGCGAGTTCGGAGCCACCCTGACCTTCGCCGGCAGTCTGCAGGGGGTCACGCGGACCCTGCCGCTCGAGGTCTACCTGCAGCGCGAGGTCGACCCGGACACCGCGGTGGCCCTGGCGGTCGTGCTCGTCGTGGTGGCCGTCGTCGTCATCGGGGCCTCGTCGTTCCGGACCCGCGGAGCCCTGGCGTGACGGCCGAGGGCGCGGCGGGTGTCTGGGCGCGCGTCGTCGTCGGGTCGCGGGACGTCGACGTCGCGATCGAGGTCCGCGCGGGGGAGTGCCTGGCGGTCATCGGGCCGAACGGTGCGGGCAAGTCGACGGTGCTCGAGGTCCTGGCCGGACTGCTGCCGATCGACTCCGGGCGGATCGAACTCGACGGGGTCCAGGTCTCGAGCCCACGGCACACCGTGCCCGCGCACCGTCGTCGGATCGGACTCGTCGCGCAGCGGTCCGACCTGTTCCCGTTCCTCGACGTCGTCGGGAACGTCGCCTTCGGACCCCGAGCCGCCGGAGCCGGTCGCGCCGCGGCCCGGCAGCTCGCCCGCCACGCGCTCGACGCCGTCGGGGCCGCCGAACTGGCCACCCGCGACCCCGGAACACTCTCGGGCGGTCAGGCGCAGCGCGTCGCGATCGCCCGCGCGCTCGCCACCGACCCGGCGGTCCTGCTGCTCGACGAACCGACCTCGGCGCTCGACGTCGGCGCGCAGGACGAGGTCCGCGCGGCACTCCGGACCGCGGTCGCCGGCCGGCCCGCGGTGCTCGTCACCCACGACCCGGTCGAGGTCGTCGCCCTGGCCGACCGCGTCGTCGTGCTCGAGGGTGGACGGGTGGTCGAGCAGGGCACCCCCGCCTCCGTGCTCGGTCGTCCGACGAGTGCGTTCGCCGCGACGTTCTCCGGACTCGCGCTGGTACACGGGACCGCCACCGGGGGTGGGATCGCGATCGACGGCGGTGGCGAGCTGGCGTCGGGGGCGCACGCCGTGCCTCCCGGCCGGCCCGCCCTGGCCGCCTTCCACCCGACGGCCGCCGTGCTGACGCGGGACGGTGCCGGAGCTGCGCGCACCGTGTCGTCGCTCGAGCCGCGCGACGGACTGGTGCGGGTGCGGGCCGGTGACCTGGTGGCGGACCTGACGCTCGCGCGGCTGACCGCGCTCGGGATCGCCCCCGGCGACGCGGTGCGCATCGACGTCCCCGCAGCCGAGGTGGCGGTCTACGCGCCCCGCGGTTGAGGAACGGGCGCCGGATCGGGCGTACCTGATCGGATCGGGCGTACCTGGTCGGAAGTTCGCACCAGGTATGCCCGAAAGCACCAGGCATCGCGGGCGTTCTGGGAAGGAACGTGCGCCGCTCAGCCGCCGGCGAAGGGCGGCATGACGTCGACGACCTCGACCCCGTCGAGCGAGGTCGCCCGCTCGCGCGTGGTCACGCCGTCGACCAGGTACGAGCAGCGCTCCTGCAACCCACTCCAGCGTGCCGGGTCGGCCGCGTCGATCGCGCCGAGGGCGGCCTCGATGGTGGGGGCCGTCGTGGTCAGTGAGTCGACGCCCACGGCGGCGCGGGCAGCGGCGAAGAACCGGATCGTGGTCATGCCTCAGCCGCCGATCGCACTCATGCCACGCGTCGGGTGCACGAGTTCGTCGCTGTCGTCACCGTGGTCGCGCGGCTTCGCCCACATCGCGAGCCGCCAGAGCTCGGCGACCTGGTCGTCGTCCGCCCCGGAGCGCATCGGTCCGAGCACGTCGGTCTCCTCGTCGGAGAACAGGCAGCTGCGCACGTGGCCGTCGGCCGTCAGCCGGGTGCGGGTGCAGTCGGCGCAGAACGACTCGGTGATGCTCGCGATGATGCCGACGGTGCCGAGCGGCCCACCGGTGACGGCGTCGTGCACGCGGTACCGCTCGGCCGGGGCACCGTCGCGCGGGGCGTCGTCCGGCGTGAGCACGAACGACGTCGCCAGCAGCGCGCGGGTCTCGGCGGCGGTGATCATCGAGGTGCGGTCCCAGGCGTGGTCGGGGTCGAGCGGCATCTGCTCGATGAACCGCAGCTCGTAGCCGCGCTCGAGGCACCAGCGGAGGAGCTCCGGGGCGGCCTCGTCGTTGATCCCGCGCAGCAGCACCGCGTTCACCTTGATGTCGAGGCCGGCGTCGTGCGCGGCCGACAGCCCGGCGATCACCTTGTCGAGGAACGGGCGTCGGGTCACGGTGGTGAAGACGTCGGGGTCGACGGTGTCGAGCGACACGTTCACGCGCCGCAGCCCGGCGTCGTACAGCCCCTGGGCGCGGTGGGCGAGACCGATCGCGTTCGTGGTGAGCGAGAGCTCCGGGGCGTCGGGCAGCGCGGCGCACCGGGCGATCACGTCGACCAGGTCGTGCCGGAGCATCGGCTCCCCGCCCGTGAACCGGACCTTGCGGACGCCGAACCGCGACGAGCCGATCCGGACCAGCCGCTCGATCTCGGTCGCCGTCATCAGGGCCTCGTCGGGGGCGAACGGCAGTCCGGCCGCGGGCATGCAGTAGGTGCAGCGCAGGTTGCAACGCTCGGTCAGCGACACCCGCAGGTCGACCGCACGCCGCCCGAACCGGTCGACGAGCCCGGCGGGAGCCGGGTCCACGGAGCCGGTCGTGCCGAGCAGGATCGCGGGTGCCATGGTCGTCAGCGTACGTGTTCCACACGTCGGAACGACAGCCGCTCCCACCACCGCCGCCACTCCGACCGCTCCGTGCGCAGCAGCGTGACGACCACGATGACGGCCACGGCCGCGAGCAACCACCACCGGTAGGCATCCGCTGACGGCCACACTCCGCGCAGCGCGATGGCGAGCCCGATCGAGAGCCACTCCCACCGGCCGGACAACACCACGAACGGGATGAGCAGCAGCGCGTACCAGGGGTAGCGCGGGGTCACTGCGAGGAAGGTCACGCCGATCATCAGGACCTCGCCGGACCACGGCCGTGACGGGTCGGACAGCCGCCACGCCACGAACGCGGCGGCCAGCACCAGGAGCCCGACCACCACCGTCCCCGCGTCGCCCTTGACCACGAGCGACACCAGCGCGAACCGGGAGCCGTCCTCGTAGCCCTCTTCGCTCAGGTAGCCGGGCAGGTACCCGAGCACGTCGAGGCCGGTCGTCAGCACGTAGGGCACGTAGAGCAACCCGAACACCGCGATGCCGATCGGGATCGCGCACCACGCCCGACCGCGGCCGAGCAACGGCGGGTACACGATCGCCGGGATGAGCTTCGTCGCGGTCGCAGCCCCGAGCGCGATGCCGCCCCAGATCGGTCGCCCGAACGCGACGAGCACGACACCGGCCGTGGCGAGTGCGGCTCCGACGACGTCGACGTGCGAGTTGGTGACCGCCTCGGACGCGACGAGCGGCGACCAGGCCCAGAGCGTCGCCCACCAGGTCGGCCGGCCGATCCGGCGGAGCACCAGGACGAGCCCGACGGTCACACCGAGCGACACGAGCAGCCCGGCGACCTGGAACGGCAGGTACTGCGCGCTCGCCGGCACGAAGAACCGCACGGCGGCGAACCAGAGCTGGGCCATCGGCGGGTAGATCGTCGTCACGTCGGGCCGGTTGATCGCGGTGCAGTGTCCGTCCGCACCGTCGCCGAGCCCGCGGAACCGGGGCTTGATGTCGTCGCACGTGCCGTTCACCTTGTCGGGGAACAACCAGTCGGGTCGGAGACCGGACAGTGCCGTGGACTGGGGGGTGTGCGCGTAGGGGGAGACACCGGCATGCTGGACGATGCCGTCCCACGCGTACCGAGCGGAGTCGGTGCTCGTGTTCGGCGGGCCGACCAGCGCGGCGATGCCGATCACCACCGCTCCGCCGATGACCATGGTGGTCATCCACCGGACGGGCACGAAACGCACCGCGAGCACGGCGATGACGAAGACGGTCCAAGCGATCAGCGTCCACGCAACGAATGCAGAACGATGGCCCGATCGGAGGAACCCCAGATGCGTGACGCCGACGGCGATGACGCCCGACAGGGCGAGTACCCCCACGACGGCCAGCACCGTGCCGATGCGGGCGGCGGTGCCGTCGGCCAAGGACGGTCGGAAGGCACGCAGTCGGTCGCTCATGGTCCGTCGAGGCTATCCGGCGTCCAGCGCCTGCTGCACGACGGACGAGCAGCTCTGGCGTCCCCCAACCGCAACGCCCGCTCGGCGGTGGTGCTCGGGCGCCTGCTCGGCATCGCGTTCCTGATCTGCTTCGGCACCGGGATCTACAGCCACCTGCTGCAGGAACCGCTCGGCTGGATGCGGTTCCCGACCCGTCCGACGCAGCTGTACCAGTTCACGCAGGGCCTGCACATCACGACCGGCATCGCGATCATCCCGCTGCTGCTCGCCAAGCTCAACACCGTCATGCCCGCCCTGGTGCAGGTGCCGCCGGTGCGCGGTGTGCTGCACCTGCTCGAGCGGCTGTCGATCGCGGTGCTCGTGTCCGCGTCGATCATCCAGGTCGTCACCGGACTGCTCAACACCTACCAGTGGTACCCGTGGCCGTTCCCGTTCCGGCAGGTGCACAACGCGATGGCCTACGTGATCATCGGGTCGCTGGTCATCCACATCGCCGCGAAGCTGCCGGTCATCGCCCGCTACTGGCGGAAGCGCGACTCCTACGACGCGCACGGCCGGTTCGTCGCGGATCCCGCGTCCGGCAGTGAACTGCTCCCACCAGGCCGGGAGGCCCGACATGGGACTGCCCCGAGCGCTGCGGTCTCCGAGACCGCCGGGTCCACTGCACCCGGCCTGCTGGGCCGCGTGTTCCGCTGGATCGACGGCGTCGACGCCGCCCCGAGCGGCGGCGCCGAGTCTCGGCCCACCGGACCGGACTCGGCCCCGGACACCCGCGAGGTGTCCGAGGAGCCGAGTCTCGGCCAGCCGGAGGTCGACGTGGCGGAGCCGAGCGGGGCCTCCAGGCGGACGCCGGACGCAGCTGCCGGACGACGTGAGCGGATCGCCCGACGCGGGTTCTTCGCCGGCGTGACGGCGGCGACCGTGGGCGTCGTCGCGCTCACGGCGGGCCAGTCCTCGAAACTCGCCGAACCGTTGAACGTCTTCGGCGCCCGCGGCCGCGGCATCGGTTCGCACGGTCTGCCGGTCAACCGCACCGCCCGTGCCGCCGGCGTGCTCGCCAGCGCGACCGCCGCCGACTGGACGCTCACCGTCGTCGGCCACGACGTGAGCCGCACCTTCGTGCGAGCCGAACTCGTCGCGCTCGGCACCGCGCAGGTCGACCTGCCGATCTCGTGCGTCGAGGGGTGGAGCCAGATGGCCACCTGGAAGGGCGTGCGGATGCGCGATCTGCTCGACGCCGTGCAGGCGCCGCAGGGGTCGCACGTGCGGGTGACGAGCCTGGAGCGGCACGGCGGCTACCGGATCATGGACATGGGTCCGGAGTACGCCGAGGACCCGACGACGCTCATCGCCCTCGAGCTGAACGGTGCGACGCTCGACCTGGACCACGGGTTCCCGGCGCGGATCATCGCTCCGGGGCGGCCCGGTGTGCTGCAGACCAAGTGGATCGAGAAGATCGAGGTGCTCCGGTGAAGGCCGCGCGGATCGTGCTCGTGGTGATCGGCGTGCTGGTCATCGCGTTCGGGGCGTCCGTGCTCGTGACGTCCGTCAAGCCGAACCGCATCGGCGGGCTCGGGGTGTGGCTGCTCGCGGCGGTGGTGCTGCACGACGCGGTCCTGTCGCCGTTCGTGGTCGGTGCCGGGCTGCTGCTGCGTCGGGCCGGACGCTCGCTGCGGGCCTGGGTGCTCGTCGTCGTCCAGGCGGCGATCGTGCTCGGCAGCGTGCTCGCCCTGGTGGTCCTGCCGGAGATCGCGGCCAAGGACCACGGGCAGAAGAACCCCACCGTGCTGCCGTTCGACTACGGTACGCGGCTGCTGCTCGTCGAGGGGGCGTTGCTCGTCGTCGTGGTGGTGGTGCTCGTGGTCGGGGTGGTGCTGGCCCGTCGGCCTCCGTCCGGTCCGTCCGGTCCGTCCGGTCCGTCTGGTTCGTCCGGTCCGTCTGGTTCGTCCGCCGTGCGCACCACTGGTTGACGGGACAACCTTTCGGTATGATCAGGTCATGACCGACGAGACCCCGTGGCTCACCCGCGAGCAACTGCGCGCGTGGATGAAGCTCGTCGCCGTCATGGAACTCCTGCCGGCGGCGCTCGACCAGCAGCTGCAGCGCGACGCCGACCTGACGCACTTCGACTACATGGTCATCGCGATGCTCTCCGAGACCGACACCCGGACCCTGCGGATGTCGGCGCTCGCCTCGGCCACGAACGCCTCGTTGCCGCGGCTGTCGCACGTGGTGTCCCGCCTCGAGAAGCGGGGGCTCGTGACCCGGTGCCCGTCGACCTCCGACCGCCGGGCCACCGACGTCCGCCTGACCGACGCCGGCTACGCCACCATCGTCGAGGCTGCTCCGGACCACGTCCGCACCGCCCGCCGGGTGGTCATCGACGCGCTCTCCGACGAGCAGGTCGCGCAGCTCGACGGCATCGCGGCGTCGCTCCTGACACGGCTCGACCCCGAGGGGCGCTTCGCGGCGCTCACCTACCCGCGCGAGGACGACGACACCGCGATCTGCGAGGCGCGGCTGACGGGAACGGCGTCCGACTGACGCCGGTCGTGGCCCTCGTCACGCTCGCTCGGCTGTGCCCGTCACTGCAATAGGCTCGCCGCATGACCGACCCCGCCGCGCCGTCCGACACGTACTCCTACCTCGGACCCGCCGGCACCTTCACCGAGGCGGCCCTGAAGCTCGTCGAGGCCGCCGCCGGCAAGCCCTGGCGGAGCGTCAACAACGTCGGTGAGGCCCTGGACGACGTCATGTCCGGCCGGTCGATCGGGGCCGTCATCGCGATCGAGAACAGCGTCGACGGCGGGGTCAGCGCCACGCAGGACGCCCTGGCCAGGATCCCCGGCGTGCGGATCGTGGGGGAGTACCTGGTCCCCGTCGACTTCGTGCTCGTCGCCCGACCCGGCACGACCCTGGCCGACGTCCGCACGGTGAACGCGCACCCCGTCGCCTACGCGCAGACCCACAACTGGCTCGAGACCAACCTGCCCGGCCACGGCCACATCCCGGCGTCGTCGAACGTCGCCGCGGCGCTCGCCCTGCTCGAGGCGAACCCGACCGCCGACGCCGCGGTCGCGCCGCCCGGCATCACCGACCACCACGACGTCGTCGTGCTCGCATCGTCCATCGGTGACAACGCCTCGGCGGTCACCCGGTTCGTCCTGGTGTCCAAGACCCTCGCCCTGCCCGAGCCGACCGGCGCCGACAAGACCAGTGTCATCGTCGAGCTGCCCGCCGACCACCCCGGCGCCCTGGTCGACATGCTCGAGCAGTTCGCGACGCGGGGCATCAACATGGGGCTGCTGTCGTCGCGCCCGATCGGGGACGAGCTCGGCCGCTACCGGTTCGTCATCGACCTCGACGGGCACGTGCGCGACGAGCGGGTGGCGGACGCGCTGCTCGGCCTGCGCCGGTTCAGCCCGCGCGTGACGTTCCTCGGGTCGTACCCGCGTGCCGACGGCGCCCGCCCCGAGGTTCCGGCGCGCTACTCGGACGCCGCGTTCGTCGAGGCGCGCGACTGGCTGCGGGGCATCGTGTCGGGCGAGCCCGGGGCGCGGTAGCGCGGCGCGGTGGGGCGCGGCGCGCCGAGGCGCGGCGCGGTGAAGCCGTGTGGTGCGAGGTTCCGTAGTCCGTGGGAGCCCGCGGCCCTCGCACGGGCCACGGAACCTCGCACGGGGCGTCCGGAGCCCGAGCGACAGGGTCAGGGCACCTGGCGCGAGCCGTGGCGGTCGTCCGCCGGGTCCGGCACGCGCACGGAGAGTCCCATCGGGTCGATCCGCGAGCGGAAGGCGATGACCTCGCCCACCGGGTCGCCGTCGATCTCGAACTCGTCGGGGCGCTCGAGCCGTGCCGTGAACTCCTGCCCGCGCAGGTAGCGCAAGGGGCGTTCCTCGCGGGACTTCGAGACGATCTTCTGGCCGACGGCGGTCTTGCCGAGGGTCGAACGACGGAAGGCCCGCAGGATCCCGTTCTCCCAGAACACCCGGGCGCCGATCCGAACCCAGCCGAAGAACCCGCGCGGACGCATGACGGCGATGTCGAACACGCCGTCGTCGATCTCGGCGTCCGGTAGCAGGATCGCGCCGGCCTGCAGCATGCCGCAGTTGCCGACGATCAGGGAGTGCGCCCGGAGCGAGCGGTTGCCGTCGTCGTCGAGCTGGTACCGGAACTCGAACGCGTTCGCGTCGCGGACCGACCGGAACAGGGAGTCGACGTACGCCAGCCAGCCCACCTTCTTCTTCAGCTCGGGACGGGTGTTCACGAGCATCCGGGCGTCGAGCCCGAGGCCCGCCATCACCAGGAAGCCGAAGCGTTCGCGCTCACCGCCGGGGCGCTCGACCTTGAGCATGCCGAAGTCGATCTTGCGGTCGTCGCCGTGGAAGATCGTTCGGACGCTCGCGCCGAGGTCGTCGAGGGGCAGCTTCATGTTGCGGGCGAGCAGGTTTCCGGTGCCGCTCGGCAGCAGTGCGAGGGTCGAACCGGCCTCGTGCACGACCTCGGCGACCGCGCGGACCGTGCCGTCACCACCGGCCGCGGCGACGACGTCGGCACCGGCCTCGATCGCGGCGCGGGCCATGCCGCCGCCCGGGTCCTGTTCCGACGTCTCGAACCACAGGGTGTCGGCCCAGCCGGCTTCCTGCTGCTGTTCTTCGACGGTGCGCTTGAGGGTCGGCAGGTGGACCTTGACCGGGTTGTAGACCACCGCGGCCGTCCGCTGCTCGGTGGGGAGGGCGTCCTGATCCGCGGGCGCGGTCTCCGAAGGGGTCGACATGCCTCCACGGTACCGATCGAGGCTGCGTGCGGTTGCCCCCGTCTAGGATGGGGCGGTGATCGATCCACAGCTGCTTCGCGACAACCCGGACGTCATCAAGGCTTCACAGCAGGCGCGCGGTGCCTCCGTGGCCGTCGTCGACGAAGCCGTCGCCGCCGATTCCGCCCGCCGCAGTGCGATCACCTCGTTCGAGTCGCTCCGCGCCGAGCAGAACGCCTTCGGCAAGACCGTCGCCAAGGCCCCGAAGGACGAGAAGGCCGCGCTCGTGCAGCAGGCGCAGGCGCTCGCCGCGAAGGTCAAGGAGGCGCAGGCCACCGTCACCGCGGCCGAGGACACCTTCAACACCGTCGTCCGCGGGATCCCGAACGTCGTGCTCCCCGGGGTGCCCGAGGGCGGCGAGGACGACTTCGTCACGCTCCGCACCGTCGGCACCAAGCCCGAGTTCGACTTCGAGCCGAAGGACCACGCCGACCTCGGCGAGCACCTCGGCATCATCGACATCCCGCGTGGCGTGAAGGTCTCCGGATCGCGCTTCTACTTCCTGCGCGGCATGGGCGCCCGGCTCGAGATCGCGCTGATGTCGCTCGGCCTCGACCGTGCGATCGCCGCCGGCTTCGAGCCGCTCATCACCCCGACGCTCGTCCGCCCCGAGACGATGGCCGGCACCGGGTTCCTCGGCGAGCACGCGGCCGAGGTCTACCGGCTCGAAGCCGACGACCTGTACCTGACCGGTACGAGCGAGGTCGCCCTCGCCGGGTTCCACGCCGACGAGATCCTGCCGCTCGAGGAAGGACAGGCCCACCGCTACGCCGGCTGGTCGACCTGCTACCGCCGCGAGGCCGGTTCGGCGGGCAAGGACAACCGCGGCATCCTCCGCGTGCACCAGTTCAACAAGCTCGAGATGTTCGCCTACGTGCACCCGGACCAGGCCGAGGCCGAGCACGAGCGCCTCGTCGCCCACCAGGAGCAGATGCTCCAGGACCTCGGGCTCCACTACCGCGTGATCGACGTCGCCGCCGGTGACCTCGGCACGAGCGCGGCGAAGAAGTACGACATCGAGGCGTGGGTCCCGACGCAGGGCACGTTCCGCGAGCTCACCTCGACGTCGAACTGCACGACGTTCCAGGCCCGCCGCCTCGACATCCGCTACCGCACCGAGAGCGGCAAGACCGCTCCGGTCGCCACCCTGAACGGCACCCTCGCCACCACCCGCTGGATCGTCGCGATCCTCGAGACCCACCAGCAGGCCGACGGTTCCGTGGTCGTGCCCGAGGTCCTGCGCCCCTACCTCGGTGGCGTCGAGGTGATCGAGCCCCGATGAGCACCCAGGGACGGTTCGTGGACGGCACCTCGCAGGGCGCGGGCAGCGACGCGCCCGCCCGCACCAAGCGCTGGCTGGTCGCGCTCGACATCGACGGCACCACCATGCGTGAGGACGGTGTCGTCGCCGAGGCAGTCGTCGCCGCCGTCCGTGACGCCGAGGCCGCCGGCCACGAGGTCATGCTCTCGACCGGCCGCAGCGAGGGCATGACCGTGCCCCTGCTCGAGACCCTCGGCATCCGGCCGAAGTACCTGGTGTGCGCGAACGGTGCGCTCATCCTGGCCCGCCGCGCCGACGGCTCCTACGTGCGCGAACACGTCGAGCGGTTCGACCCGTCCGAGGTGCTGCAGACCATCCACGGAGCGCTCGAGAACGCGGCGTTCGGCGTCGAGGACGAGACCGGGCACTTCCTGTTGTCCGGCAACTTCCCCGACGACACGATGACGGTGGAGGGCGAGCACGTGCCGTTCGAGCAGCTGCTCGGCGTCGAGGCCACCCGCGTCGTCGTCATCTCGCCCGGCCACGACACCGAGGACTTCCTGCAGATCGTCGAGCAGATGGGCCTGCACAAGGTCTCGTACTCCGTCGGCTGGACGTCGTGGCTCGACATCGCTCCCGAGGGCGTGACGAAGGCCACCGCGATGGAGCGCGTGCGCGAGTGGCTCGACATCCCGCGTTCCCGCGTCTTCGCCGCGGGCGACGGCCGCAACGACATCGACATGCTCCGCTGGGCCTCGACCTACGGCCGCGGGGTCGTCATGGGCCAGGCCCCCGACGACGTCGTCGACGCCGGCAACGAGCTCACCGGTGGCATCACCGACGACGGCCTGGCAGCGGCGCTCGACTCCCTGCCCCGTTAGTCCGCGCTCGCGCGCACCCCTGCCTGGAGGCCCGGGTAGACTTCCCGGGACGCGACCACGTCTCGCCACGTGGTCGCGTCACTGGAGGGTTGTCCGAGCGGCCGATGGAGCCTGTCTTGAAAACAGGTGGGCAGAGATGTCTCGTGGGTTCGAATCCCACACCCTCCGCGATGGACACACGGTTGCGCCCACTCCGCCTCGACGACGCGGCCGTCCTGGCTGCGGTCATCACCGAGAACGCCGACCACCTGCGACCGTGGGAACCGGCGCGAGCGCCGTCGTACTACACGGAGTCCGGGCAGCGGGACGTCATCACGCAGGCTCTCGCCGCGCAGCGCGCGGGCAACGCGGTGCCGTTCGTCATCGAGTCGACCGACGGGGAACTCCTCGGGCGGATCACGCTGAGCGGCGTCGCCCGCGGTGCCCTGCAGTCGTGCGCGATGGGGTACTGGATCCGCGCCGACCGTACCCGCCAGGGCCACGCGTCCCGTGCCGTCCGCGCGGCAGCCGATCATGCCTTCGACGTGCTCCGACTGCACCGCGTGCAGGCTGAGACCCTGCCCGAGAACGTCGGCTCGCAGCGCGCGCTCGAGTCGGCGGGCTTCACCCGCTACGGCTTCGCGCCGGAGTACATCAAGATCGACGGGGTCTGGCGCGACCACGTCATGTTCCAGCTCCTCGCGCCGACGCCGGCCCCGTGATCGAGGTCGTCGAGTACCGAACGACCTGGCCCGAGCGGTTCCGGCAGCTGTACGACGCGTACGCCGCCGCGCTCGACGACGCCGACGTGCCGTTCCGGAGCATCGAGCACGTGGGCAGCACGTCCGTGCCGGGCTTGGCGGCGAAGCCCGTTCTCGACGTCGACGTCGTGGTGGACACTCCCGACGTCCCGGCTGCAGTGGCGGCGATGGCGACGATCGGCTTCGAGCCGCGCGGTGAACTGGGGGTCCCGGGGCGGCAGGCGTTCCGGGCTCCGGAGCGCTTCGCCCCGACGAACACCTACGTCGTCGCAGCCGGGTCGCTCGCGCTGCGGAACCACCTGGCCGTCCGCGACGTGCTGCGTGCCGACCCGGCGCTCCGCGACGAGTACGCCGCCGTGAAACGCCGGGCGGCCACCGAGGCCGAGGACATCGACGACTACATCGAGCGCAAGAGCGAGGTGCTGGGCCGGATCCTGCGGGCCGGTGGCCTGGCTGACGACGAGCGCGCCGCCATCACCGCCACGAACCGTCGGATCACCGACCGCGGCGCGGGCGGCTGACGCGATCGGGGCGGGTGACGGTTCTGGTTCAGGAACCCGGGTGTTCGTGAACCAGAACCGTCACCGTCCCGACGAGAACAAGTCTCAGGCGCTGGCGAGCATCGGGTAGAGCGCGGTGAGCGGGGCGCTCAGGCCGGCACGGACGTCACGGCTGACCTGGTCGGCGAGGACCTCGTGCTCGCCGGCCTCGAACGCGTCCTAGGTCGACCGGACGATGTCGGCGGGGTCGGACTTCTCGACGTCGAGCCCCTCGGTCATGCCGGTGTCGGTGTAGCCGAGGTGGGCGCCGACGATCTGTGTGCCCTGCGGAGCGAGCTCGAGGCGCAGGGAGTTCGTGATCGACCAGAACACGGCATTCGACGCCGAGTACGCGCCGGCGAGGGCGACCCACGTCGATCAACGCGCCGTTGGCGATCGAGGGGGCGAAGGCCTTGGCGACGCGGAGTGCAGCGAAGACGTTGGTGGCGAAGATGCGCTCGACCTCTTCGACGGAGACGTCGACGAGTGGGTCGGAGCCTGGAGACCGGCGATGCGGTCGAGGCCGCCGCCGTGAGGGTGGGCGCGCAGCAGCGCATCCCGACCGCCCGCCTCCGCGCCGGCATAGAGGACGCATCCGCTTCGTGACGCGGTTATGTGTGATGCCGATAGTCATCGATGTGAGAGAACGAGATCGAATCGACATCGAGTCCGAGCAGGAACGCTGGGAGCGGTTCATGCCCAAACGGACGAACGGGCGCGTACCAACCGAGGCCGACGTCATTGCGTACTTGCAGGCAGCGAACGACGCGGATCTGCGGCAGAAGGTCCTCGGAGAATTGCGAGATCGGTCTCAGCTCGGTCCGGGCATGTTCCTGCAGCTGCTTGGGGCGGGGACGGCAATGTTCGCAGTCTTGGCGACGACGGCAGCATCAGTCATCTCATCGATTGCGGCATCGGATTCCGAAACCGCCTTCGAGTTCAGCATCGTGTTCTACGTCGCGATCGTCACCGCGACCGTGATTCTCTTCGTGGTTTGTTTTCTGAGCGCCATCCTTCGGCAACTGAAGTCGAGGGTCGCTGCCGTATGGCTGGCCGCCTACGAAGAGGCGGAACGCAGGCCATGGTGGAAGCGAGTGCGGAGCAGCATGCCGGTGAACGCAACCAGCTGACGGGCCGGAGGCCCGTGGCGGCCCCGTCCGTAGCCTCCAGGCTGTCCTTGGGTGCGTCAGCGACGCACGTCGCACCCGCAACTCGCGCCGAGGACCAACTCGGCCGGCACCAGGTCGCGGTGCCACTGGTTGTCGGCGTCGAGGCCGAGCACGCGGTCGACCGCGGCGACCGCCATCGTCTCGATCGGCTGCCGGACCGTGGTGAGCTGCGGGTTCGTGTAGTCCGCCTCGGCCGCGCCGTCGAACGACACGATCGCGACGTCCTCGGGGACGCGGAGCCCGAGTTCCCACAGAGCGCGCATCACGCCGATCGCCTGCATGTCGGAGCTGACGAAGACGGCTCGGGGGCCGGTCTCGTCGGCGAACATGCGGAGGCCGGCTTCGTAGCCACCGCGCCGGGTGAAGTCGGTGCGGACGATGGGGCCGTCGGGCAGGCCGGCCCGGCGCAGGGCACGCATCCAGCCCTGCTCGCGGAGCTCCATCGAGCCGGTGTGCCCCATCACGAGGCCGATCGAGCGGTAGCCGTGCTCGACCAGGTGTTGCGTGCCGTCGAGGGCGCCGCGCAGGGCGTCAACGCCGATGCTGGCGTACTCGGGGACCTCGAAGAACGTGTTGAGCAGAACCATCGGCAGGCCGGGGTCGGTGACGGTCGACAGGTCCGGGTGGGTCATGATGCTCGTCACGATGATGCCGTCGACCTGGCGGGCGGAGAGGCTGCGGAGCCGCTCGCGTTCCTGGGCGGCGTCGCCGTCGCTGTTGGCGAGCAGGACGTCGTAGCCACGTGCAGCGGCGGCGTGGGTGACGGCGACGGCGAGCTCGGACCAGAACGGGTTGTCGAGTTCGGGCACGATCAGGCCGAGCATCTTCGACGAGCCGGTGCGCAGGGCCTGGGCGCTCGCGTTCGGACGGTAGCCGAGGACGCGGATGGCCTCGCGCACACGGGCGGCGGTGGCGGCGGCGACGGGGCGCGGTCCGTCGTGCACGACGTAGCTGACGACGGAGGTGCTGACCCCGGCGTAGCGGGCGACGTCCGCACGGGTGACCGCCCTCGGGTTCGTCGGGACGGTCACGGCAGCCACCTTCGTCGGGTCCGGGAGCGTCGTTCGGGTGCCGGCCCACGACGGACCGGCACCCGAACGACACGTGTTACTCGGACGCGATCGTAGCCGACGACGTGCTGCCTGCTGCCGTCGGTGCGCTTGCCGTCGCAGCGCTCGTCGTCTCCGGGGCGTCGCCGAAGTCCGGCACCTCGAGTCGGGCGCCGCCCTGCAGCGCGGACTGGTGGGCGATGATGCCCGGCAGGGTGAAGCGCGCGGCGGTCCAGGCGTTCACCGGCGGCAGGGTCCGGTCGACGACGGCGCGGACGAAGTCGTCGGCGAGGAACTGGTGGCTGCCCTCGTGTCCGGTCGGCACGCCGTCGTACTCGGCGGGCAGGCGGTCGGTGTCGTGCACCTCGGCGTAGCCGGAGACGAACGCGTCGCGCAGGGACGGGTCGACGTCGGCCAGGCGCGGGTCGTCGAGGGACATCGTCGCCTGGGTGTCGATCTTGTCGCTGATGTCGTACGAGTCCTCCTTGTCCTGCCAGACGCTGGTCTTCGCGAGCTGCTCGAAGCTGGCCTCGGTGCCGAAGTAGCGGAAGCGCGACTCACGGATGTGCGACGGGTAGCCGACGCGACGCATCTCGTTGATGCGCATGACCCCGCCGTTGTCGAGCTCGAACAGGGCGGTGGCGTTCGAGAAGTCGTTGTCGAACTGGCTGACGTCCTTGTCGAAGACGCCGTCGCCGCGGTCGTCCTTGACACCGATGCAGCTGACGCTGACCGCGTGCCCGGGGATCGCACCGAGGACCCCGCCGACCGAGTGCGTCGGGTAGAGCATGGGCGGGTAGCTGGCGGTGCGCTTCCACTCGTCGCCCCCGCTGTACTGGTACGCGGCGTAGAAGCCGAGGTCCATGTCGTGCACGTAGTCGCCCTCGGCGTAGAACACCCGGCCGAAGGCGCCGGCGGCGACCTGCTC
The DNA here is from genome assembly GCF_003224385.1 of Curtobacterium sp. MCPF17_003. NCBI lineage: Bacteria > Bacillati > Actinomycetota > Actinomycetes > Micrococcales > Microbacteriaceae > Curtobacterium > Curtobacterium sp. MCPF17_003. The sequence continues at coordinate 35,901 of NZ_QKLC01000016.1, forward strand.
GCGGGCGAACACGGTCGCGGGGTTGTAGTAGCTCGTTTCGCCCATCATGTAGGTCAGACCGGTCTCGCGGACCGCCTGGATGATGTCGCGGATCTCGTCGACGGAGATCGCCATCGGCACGGCGGAGTACACGTGCTTGCCGGCGCGCAGGGCCTTGACCACGAGCGGACCGTGGGTCCAGCGCTGCGTGAAGATCGCGACGGCGTCGACGTCCGAGGCGAGGACGGCGTCGAAGTCCGGGAACGTGCCGTCGAGGTGCTGCGTCTCGACGAGTTCGGACGCCCGCTCGTCGACGAGGTCCGTGACGTAGACGCGGTCGACGTCGGGGTGGAGCTTGAACAGCTTGGCGAACTGAGGGGCGAACTGGCCCGCGCCGACCATTCCGACAGAGATCATCAGTGACCTTTCCAGGGTGTGGGATGCGTCGCCGAGCGGGTCGCTCCGATGCGATCGAGCGCAATCCTGACACACGTGGTCTACACGTGACAACCCCGGTCCACAGCCCGGAAACCGGGCCTTGCGAGCGGTGGTCCCCACGTGTAGATTCCCGGCTCACGGACTGCTGCACGTCAGTCCACCGCAGACGAAGGAGTCGCGATGGCAACCGAGAGCCCTGTGTCGTCACCCTTGACGACCGCCAGCACGAGACGGAGGAGTCGGTCCGCCGACCTCGCCCGTGCCCGCACCACCGCACCGAGCCGCCGCCCAAGGAACGACCTGTGGCTCGCGCTCGTCTTCATCGCCCCGGCAGCCGTCGGTTTCGCGGTGTTCCTGGCCTGGCCGACCGTGCGGGGCATCTACCTGAGCTTCACGTCGTACAACCTGCTCACCGAGCCCGAGTTCACCGGCCTGCAGAACTACGCCCGCCTGGTGCAGGACTCGATCTTCTGGCACTCGATGGTGGTGACCGTCGAGTACGTGCTCATCAACATCGTCATCCAGACCGTCGTCGCGCTGTTCATCGCCGTGATGATGCACCGCCTGACCAAGTCGACCTTCGTGCGCGGCATCGTGCTCGCGCCGTACCTGGTGTCGAACGTCGTCGCCGCCCTCGTCTGGCTCTGGATCCTCGACACCCAGCTCGGCATCGGCAACGAGATGCTCGCCGCACTCGGGCTCGACCGCATCCCGTTCCTGCAGAGCGACGTCTGGGGCATCCCCTCGATCGCGCTCATCAACGTCTGGCGGCACGTCGGCTACACGGCGCTGCTCATCTTCGCCGGCCTGCAGTCGCTGCCCGAGACCGTGTACGAGGCCGGACGCATCGACGGAGCGAGCGAGTGGAAGATGTTCTGGCGCATCACGGTGCCGCTGCTCCGCCCCATCCTGTCCCTGGTGCTGATCATCACCGTGATCGGTTCGTTCCAGGTGTTCGACACCGTCGCCGTCACCACGCAGGGCGGCCCCGCGAACGCCACGAACGTCGTGCAGAACTACATCTACAACCTGGCGTTCGGCCGGTTCCAGTTCGGCTACGCGTCCGCGGTCTCGGTCGCGCTCCTCATCGTCCTCAGCATCATCACGATCATCCAGTACCGCCTCACCCGCTCGGGTGAGTCCGACCTGGACTGAACGGAAGCGCCATGACCACGACACTCACCCGTTCCGTCACCACGTCCCGCCCGCCGCGGATGGGCGCCGGCCACCGTCGTCGCCCGTCGCTCGGCCGCGTGCTCGCCTGGGTCGCGATGATCCTCGTCATCGTCGTCACCCTGTTCCCGTTCTACTGGATCCTGCGCACCGCGCTGTCGTCGAACACCGCGATCAACTCCGACCCCACCTCGCTGCTGCCCGTCGGGTTCAGCCTGGGCGGGTTCGAGCGGGTCTTCGGCCTGCAGTCCACCGAAGAGGCGTTGGCACAGGGCGGCTCCGGCGCCGCGCTGAACTTCTGGCGGTACCTGCTCAACTCGATCCTGGTGTCGACGCTCGTCACCGTCGGCCAGGTGTTCTTCTCGGCGGCGGCCGCCTACGCCTTCGCCCGGCTGCGCTGGCCCGGTCGCGACAAGGTGTTCGGGGTGTTCCTGGCGGGGCTGATGGTCCCCGCGATCTTCACACTGCTGCCGAACTTCACGCTCATCAAGCAGCTCGGGCTCGTCGACAACCTGCTCGGCATCGCCCTGCCGACGATGTTCATGACCCCGTTCGCGGTGTTCTTCCTGCGGCAGTTCTTCCTCGGCATCTCGAAGGAGGTCGAAGAGGCGGCGCTCATCGACGGCGCCGGCAAGGTGCGCGTGTTCTTCCGGCTCGTCATCCCGATGGCGGCCGCCCCGATCGCCACGCTCGCCGTGTTGACGTACATCACGAGCTGGAACGACTACTTCTGGCCGCTCATGGTGTCGTACACCGACAACTCTCGGGTGCTGACCGTCGCGCTCGGCGTCTTCAAGTCGCAGACCCCGCAGTCCGGCACCGACTGGGCCGGGCTGATGGCCGCGACCCTGGTGGCGGCGCTCCCGATGATCCTGCTGTTCGGCGTCTTCGCCAAGCGGATCGTCAACTCCATCGGCTTCTCCGGGATCAAGTGACCCGGCTGTCGGACAGGACGAACACCATGACGAACCAACTGACCCGCCGCACGCTCTTCGCCGGCGGCGCCTCCGCCCTGGCCCTCGGCGCGCTCGCCGCCTGCTCGTCGCCCGGTCGCCGCACGACGAACCGGTCGGCTGCGCGCACCGTGAGCTACTGGCTCTGGGACGCCAACCAGCAGCCCGCGTACCAGGCCGTCGCCGACGCGTTCCACCGCGCGAACCCGGACATCACCGTGCAGATCACCCAGCTCGGGTGGAACGACTACTGGACCAAGCTCACCGCGGGCTTCATCGCCGGCACCGCGCCCGACGTCTTCACCGACCACCTGACGAAGTTCCCGCAGTACGCCGACCTCGACGTGCTCTACAAGCTCGACGAACTCGACGCCACGAAGAGCATCCGCGACGACGACTACCAGTCCGGGCTCGCCGAACTGTGGAAGGGCCAGGACGGCCACCGCTACGGCTCCCCGAAGGACTGGGACACCGTCGCGATGTTCTACGACGAGAAGGCGATGGCGAAGGCGGGGGTCTCCGCCGAGGAGCTCGGGTCGCTCGAGTGGAACCCGGACGACGGCGGCACGTTCGAGCGGATGCTCGCGCGGCTGACGGTGGACTCGAAGGGCCGACGCGGCGACGAGGACGGCTTCGACAAGGACGACGTCGCCGTCTACGGCATCTCGTCGAACGGCTCGGGCGGTGACGGCTTCGGACAGACCCAGTGGTCGCCGTTCACCGGATCGGTCGACTGGTTCTACACGAACGAGAACCCGTGGGGCGACAGGTTCCGCTACGACGAGCGGGTCGTGCAGGACACCCTCGCCTGGTACTACCGGCTGGCCGAGAAGGGCTACATGGCGAAGTACGGGGTGTTCTCCACCACGACCGGGCCCGAGGTCCAGCTCGGCGCCGGCAAGTGCGCGCTGTCCTTCAACGGCTCGTGGATGATCGGCTCGTACCTGGGCATGGAGGACCTCGACGTCGCGGTCGCGCCCACGCCGATCGGCCCGTCGGGTCACCGTGCCTCGATGTTCAACGGGCTCGGCGACTCGATCACGAAGCAGGCGAAGGACCCCGAGGCCGCGGCGAAGTGGGTGGCGTTCCTGGGCAGTGATGAGGCGCAGCGGATCGTCGGCGAGAGCGGCATCGTGTTCCCGGCCCGTCCCGCGGGCACCGAGGCCGCCGTGGCGTCGTTCCGGAAGCGCGGCCTCGACGTCTCGGCGTTCACCCGGCAGGTCGAGGAGGACACCACGTTCCTGTTCCCGGTCACGAAGAACCCCGCCGACGTGCAGGCGTTGCTGCAGCCCGCCTTCGACGACGTTTACGCGAACGGCAAGCCGATCTCGACGCTGACCGGGGTCAACGAGCAGGTCAACAACCTGCTCGCCCTCACCTGATCGACGCCCTGCTGGTCCGCCCGTCGTCCGCATGCCGCACCGTCCGGTGCGGTGTGCGGACGACGCGTTGACCGTGCCGCCGACCACGATCCAGACTGCAGGGGATGACTTCCCTCACCTCCCTCGTCTACATGTCCGTCGCCGTCGACGACCTGACCGACGACCAGCTGGTCGCCATGCTGCGCGAAGCGCGCCTCCGCAACCACGCGCTCGGCGTCTCCGGGCTCCTGCTCGCCAAGGGCGGCCGCTTCATGCAGGTGCTCGAGGGCCCGGTCTGGAGCGTCGAGGACCGCTTCGCCGCGATCGAGCGCGACCCGCGGCACACCGGCGTGAAGTCGCTGTCGCGTGAGTCCATCAGCACGCGTCGGTTCGACGGCTGGGCGATGGCGTTCGGCAGCCCGACCGGGGACGAGCTCCGTGACGAGCCCGGCTTCAGCACCTTCCTGAGCGACCGCACCGGTCTTCCGACCGGGGTGGCGGGCACGCCCGCCGACTGGCTGCTCCGCTGGTTCCGTGGGCGCGACCTGCAGGACCTGCCCGAGGAGCGCGTCACGCTCGGCCGGCACGCGGCCTGAGACGCACCACCCCTCGGACTGGTGGCGCGGTGCCAGCTGGCACCGTCCCTCCAGACTGTGAGACTGGTCCCGTGGAACGACGTGAGCAGATCCTGGTGGCCGCGGCGGAGGAGTTCGACCGCGTCGGCTTCGCCGGCGCGACGATCGCGGGCATCGCCCGCACGGCGGGCGTCTCGCAGGGCACGCTGCACTTCCACTTCCCGACGAAGCTCGCCCTGGCGCTCGGCGTCATCGGCGAGCAGAACGCCCGCACCTTCGACGTCGTCAGCCACACCGACAGCTCGCCGGTCGCCGCGCTGGTCGGGGCGTCGCACGGCATCGCCGACCTGCTCCGGACCGATCCGATCGTACGGGCGGGGATCCGGCTGTCGCTGGAGCGCGGCGAGTTCCAGACCGCGACGCTGAGCTTCTACGAGCAGTGGATCGGCGGGATCGTCGACGTGTTCCGGTTGGCGATCGCGAGCGGGGAACTCCGGACGGACCTGACCGCGGAGCAGCTCGGATCAACGGTGGTGCCCTACTTCACCGGCGTGCAGCTCGTGTCCGACGTCCGGACGCGGCGCACCGACCTGATGCCGGCGGTGGCGACGATGTGGCGCGTGGTGATCGCGGCGACGGCGGACCCGAAGCACCGCGACCGGCTGCTCGCGGTCGTCGAGGACGCGTTCGGCGCTGACTGAACCGCTGGTACGGCGCTGCGGACGGGTGCGGCGCTGCCGGCGGGTCAGCGGTCGTGCAGCTCGCGGTCGCGGAACCACTTCAGCAGCCAGGCCGCACTGGTCCGGTCGAACGATCGCGGGAAGTCCATCGTGCCGGACAGGAACGGGCTGAAGCCGTCCTCCGAGCGGACGTCGTCGTCGTCCAGCGCCCGGTAGGCCATCGACCAGCCGTCGAAACGTCGGCGCTCGATGTCCTCGCGCACCAGTGACTTGACCTCACCGTGACGTCGGTCCTTCGCGATCACGTCGTACCGGTCCTGCACGCTCCACGCCGGCCCCTCGAGCAGCTGCATGAAGCGGCCGCCCTTGGCGAGCAGGAGTCCGGAGACCCCGAGCGCTTCGTTGCGCAGCCGGGACTCCGCGAGCAGCACCGCCATGGCCTGGTCGTCGAAGGGGACGACGGCACGGCTCATGTAGACGATGGAGACGAGCACTCCTCCATCCTGCTGGGTGGAAGGCCGCTGCGCGAAGTGGATGTCCGCAACGCGCCCTCCGGATCGGCGCTGCGGATCAGCCCTGCGGCAGCTCGTGTGCGGTGACGTCCTCGTTGCGCTTCTTCCGCCACGGGCGGGCCGGGGTGTTCGGACCGTCCCAGACCAGGATCGCGCCCCAGGCGGCGGCGAGCAGCGGCACCGAGATGATCGCGCCCGTGATGCCGGCCAGGACGGTGCCCGCGGTCAGACCGATCAGGATGACGAGGCCGTGCAGCTTGAGCGTGCGACCCATCAGGACCGGCTGCAGGAAGTTGCCCTCGAGCTGGTTGACGACGATCACGATGCCGATCACGAAGAGGGCCTGCACCGGGCCGAGGGCCACGAGCGCGACGAGGGCGGCGAGGATGCCGGCCGCGGTGGCACCGACGATCGGGATGAACGCCGTGATGAACACGATGACGGCCAGCGGCAGGGCGAGGGGGACGCCGACGATCGCGATGCCGACACCGATGCCGATCGCGTCGACCGCAGCGACGGTGGCGGTGCCGCGGACGTACCCGCCGAGGGTCGAGACGACCCGGTCGCCGACGCGGCGTGCGCGGGCGTAGCGCTCACCGGTGAAGGGGCGGAGCAGGAACTCCCAGATGCTCGGGCCGTCCTTCAGGAAGAAGAACAGCACGACGATCATCAGGACGAGCCCGGTCAGGAAGTTCGCGGTGGCCGAGGCACCGGCGAGGGCACCGGAGCCGAACTGCGCGCTCGTGACGAAGTCGGAGGCGCCGGCGACGGCGTCGTCGATCTGCTTGTCGGAGATCGAGAACGGCAGGTTCTTCGCGAACGTCTGCAGCTGCTGGAACCCGTCGACGGCGGACTTCTGCAGCTGTGCCCACTGGTTCTCGACCGCGACGACGATGAGCCAGCCGATCAGGCCCAGGACCGCGAGGACGCCGATGAGCACCGCGAGGGTGGCCAGCACCGACGGCACCCGGTGCTTGCGGAGCCACGACACCACGGGGTGCATGGCCGACGCGATGATGAGCGCGAGGAGCACGGGGATCGTGACGACGCTGAGGATGTTGCTCGCCCAGACGATGCCGGCGACGACCACCACGACGATGATGAGCTGCAGGCAGCGGGTCGCGAGGTGCCCGGCGGAGTCGGACCACGCGGCCTGGACCCTCGACGGAACGGGCGGAGCGGTCGGGCGTGGAGCGTCGCGGAAGAACGGCATGCCCGAGACGCTACCGACCGGACGGCCGACGCGCCGGTTCCGCCGGCTCGATCGTCCGCCCGGTGTCCTCTCCCCGCGTCGCCGGGGCGACCACGAACGCTGCGACCAGCAGGACGAGGGGCACGAGCATCGCCGTCTGCAGGCCGAGGTGCTCCCCGACGAACCCGAGCAACGGCGGCCCCACCAGGAACGCGATGTACCCGGCGGTGGCCACCACCGACACCCGGCGGTCGCCGTCGGAGGGGTGGTCGCCCGCGGCGGAGATCGACAGGGGGAACCCGAGGGCGATGCCGAGACCCCAGACGCCGGCCGCCGCCGCGGTGACGACCGGACTCGGTGACAGCACGACGAGCAGGACCCCCACCGCACCGACGGCTGCACAGACCCGGACGACCGGGGCGCGACCGAACCGGGCGACGAGCGGGGTGCCGGCCGCGCGACCGATGAGCATGGCCAGGGCGAACCCGGTGAACACGAGGGACCCGACGGACTCCGGAGCGTCGTGGTCGGTGGTCATCAGCAGCGGGAGCCAGTCGCTCGCGGCACCCTCGGCGAAGGCCATCGCCAGGGTGATCACGGCGATCATGGCGAGCTGCACGGTGAGGACGGAGCGGCGGGCTCCCCGACGGGTGCCCGGGGCATGGGCAGGCGCATCGGTGGGTGTGTCACGGGGCACCGGCCGCAGGTTCAGCGCCGCGAACACCGCCAGCGCGGCCATCACCGCGGCACCGACGAGCAGGTGCACCCCGACCGGGGTCCGCGCCGCCGTCATGGCGATGCCGACGACCCCACCGACCACGCTGCCGAGGCTGAAGCAGGCGTGCAGCACCGGCACGACCGGTCGTCCGGTCTGCCGTTCGACCGCGGCGGCCTCGACGTTCAGCCCGATCTCGGCGACCCCCGCCCCGAAGCCGATCAGGAACAGCCCGGCCCAGACCCCGGCGGCGACCTGCGCCGGGGCGAGCAGCGCGACGAGCACCATGCCGACGACGGGCAGCGCGCCCCCGAGCAGGATGAGCGGGCGGTTGCCGAGCCGCCGCACCAGGGCCCCGGCACCGAGGATCCCGATCATCGACCCGATCGACAGCCCGAGCAGGACGAGGCCCATCGCCTCGATCGAGGCACCGAGCTCGTCGCGGATCGCGGGCGTCCGGGTGATCCACGTCGCGATCCCGAACCCGGTCACCGTCGACGTGGCGAAGAGTGCGAGTCGATGCCGCCCGGCCATGCCCCCATCTGATCGGTCCCCGGGCGGCCCGTCAAGGGCGACCGCGTCCCGCGCCTAGGATCGGGCGCATGGCGACCGTCCTCCTCGTCCGTCACGGACGCACCACCGCGAACGCCACCGGCGTCCTCGCCGGACGCACCGCCGGCGTGCGACTCGACGCCGTCGGCCGCACCCAGGCGGAGCGGACCGCGGAGCGCATCGCCGCGGTGCCCGTCGTCGCCGTGGTGTCGAGTCCGCTCGAGCGCTGCCGGCAGACGGCCCGTGCGATCCTCGACCGGCAGACCGACCGGCAGACCGGCCGGCCGGCCGGGCCACCCGCCTCGCTGATCGAGCGGGCCATCACCGAGGCCGACTACGGGCAGTGGCAGGGCCGGAAGCTCGCCGACCTGGCGAAGGAGCCCCTCTGGCGCACGGTGCAGGCGAACCCGAGCGCCGTCGTGTTCCCCGGCGGTGAGTCCATGCAGACGATGCAGTCCCGGGCCGTCGCGGCCGTCCGGCGCATCGACGCCGAGGTCGAGGCGGAGCACGGACCCGGCGCGGTCTGGGTCGCGGTGAGCCACGGCGACATCATCAAGAGCGTCCTGGCCGACGCGTTCGGCATGCACCTGGACCTGTTCCAGCGCATCGGCGTCGGCCCGGCCTCGGTGTCCGTCGTGCGCTACGGCGAGCACCGCCCCGAGGTCGTCGCGACGAACACCGAGTCGGGCGACCTGTCCTGGCTGCGCACCGCCCAAGCACCCAGCGGGGACGCCGCGGTCGGGGGCGGCGCGGGCCATCCGGAACCCGATGCGCACACCGGCACCGGGCGTCCGGCACCCGACGCGCCCGCGGGTCCTGCCCGACCCTGAACGGGCGGAGCCGAGCGCTCCTACAATGCGGGTATGCCCACCATCGTCCACGGCTTCGACTGGCCGGACCGCCTCGTCGTCGGCACCATCGGCCGTCCGGGTGAGCGCGCCTTCTACATCCAGGCCCGCTCCGGTCGACGCGTCACCAGCGTCGCGCTCGAGAAGGAGCAGACCGCCGTGCTCGCCGACAAGATCGACGAGCTCCTCGACGAGGTCGCGACCGTCGACGACAACCGCTTCAGCGTGCCGCCGTCGGTGCCGGTCGAACTCCGCGACCCGGAGCCGCTCGACCAGCCCGTCGAGCCCGAGTTCCGCGCGGGAGCCCTGAGCCTGGGCTTCGACCCCTCCACCGCGCAGGTCGTCATCGAGGCGTACCCGATCGACGACGAGGTCGAGATCGTGTCCGAGGAGAGCGAGGACGGCATCGAGATCGAAGCCGTCGTGGAGATCCCTGAGCCCGCGGAGCTGTTCCAGGTGAAGATCCCGGTCGGCACCGCCCGGGCCTTCGTCGAGCGCACGCGCGAGGTCGTCGCCGCCGGTCGTCCGCCCGGCGACGCATGAGCGACGGCTCGCTGTCCGTCCGGGCGCGCATCCGCGAGGCGTCCAACGCCACCTTCCTCGCCGAACTCGACGGCGCGACCGTCGTCTACAAGCCCATCGAGGGCGAGCGCCCGCTGTGGGACTTCCCGGACGGCACGCTCGCCGGCCGCGAGATCGCCGCGCACCTGGTCTCCGAGGCGTTCGGCTGGGGTGTCGTCCCGCCCACGTGGATGGGCGACGGTCCGTTCGGCCCTGGCATGGTGCAGCGCTGGCAGGACGTCGACCCCGAGCAGGACGCCGTCGACCTGGTGGCGCCGGAGCTCGCCGAGGCAGACGATTCGCCCTGGCTGCCCGTGCTCGAGGCGATCGACGAACAGGACCAGCCCGTCACGCTCGTGCACGAGGACTCCGAGGCCCTGCGCCGGATGGCCGTCTTCGACGTGGTCGTGAACAACGCCGACCGCAAGGGTGGGCACGTGCTCGCGATGCCCGACGGCCACCGCTTCGGCGTCGACCACGGGCTCACCTTCCACGTCGAGCACAAGCTCCGGACGGTCCTGTGGGGCTGGATCGGGGAGCCGCTCGGGCCGGACGAGCTCGAGGGCCTCGACCGGGTGTCCGAAGCCCTGCGCGGCGGTCTCGGCGACGAGCTCGCCGAGCACCTGACGGACGAGGAGATCGACACGCTCCGAGCGCGCTGCGCGGCCCTGCGTGCCGTCGGGATCTTCCCGCCGCCGCCCGGTCACGGCCCCGCCGTGCCCTGGCCGCTGTTCTAGACGCACCCGACAATGGACTGGAGGCCCGTGGCGGTCTCGCCACGGGCCTCCAGTCCGTCTCGTGAGGGCTTCAGAGCCCCCGGTCGTCGCGGAAGAGCGCGCCGTCGGCCCCGCGACGCGAGCCGAGGTACGAGCCGACCACGGCGACCCCGAGGTCGTCGTTCTCCGGTGCCACGACGCTGCCGTCCACCCGCTTCGCCATCGCGTCGATGAACCGGGCGAGCCCCGGGTCCTCGCCGAGGCGGAAGAACGTCGTCTGGGCGCCGAGGCGTCCGGCGTTCTCGAGCTCCCGCACGGTCAGCGCGATCGTCACCGGGTCGGGCGGGTAGTCGAACCAGACCTGCCCGTTCGGCTCGAGGTGCGACGTCGGCTCGCCGTCGGTGACGACGAGGAGCACCGGTTGGGCCGTGGGGTGCTTGCGGAAGTGCCGGTTGGCGAGCAGCAGGGCGTGGTGCAGGTTGGTGCCCTTGTCCCACATCGCGTCGAGACCGACGAGCTGTTCGACGTCCATCACCTCGGCCTCGCGACCGAACGCGATGAGCTGCAGGTCGTCGCCGCGGAACCTGGTCGACACCAGGGTGTGCAGCGCCAGGGCGGTGCGCTTCATCGGCACCCAGCGGTCCTCCATGGCCATCGAGAACGACGTGTCGACGAGCAGCGCGACGCAGGCCTGGGTGCGTGCCTCGGTCTCCTGCACCTCGACGTCCTCGATGCTCAGGCGCACGCCGGCACCCGCTCGACCGCTGGCCGCCGTCCGCACCACGGCGTTCGTGACGGTGCGGGGGATGTCCCACGGCTCGGTGTCGCCGAACGCCCACTGCCGCGACGCACCCGAGGGCTCGCCCGCGGCGCCCGAGCGACGGAGGTCCCGCGCGCCCTGGCGACCGGACATCCGCTGGGCGACGTCCTTGAGCAGGCTCTTGCCGAGCTGCCGCATCGCCTTCGGGGTGAGCCGGAGCTGCCCGTCGGCACCGCGGCGCAGCGCCCCGGAGTTCCGGAGCGCCTGCTCGAGACGCTGCAGGGTCTTCGCGTCGACCGCCGCCTCGTCACCGAGCTGCCGGGACAGCGCGTCGAGGTCCAGGTCGTCGAGCTCCGAGCCCGGCCCGGACTGGGCGAGCTGGTCGGCGAGGGCGTCGAGGTCCGCGATGTCCTGGAACACCCCGGTGCCGTCGCCCAGCCCGAGGCCCTGTTCGCCGTCCATGCGTTCCGATCCGCCCCAGTCCTCGCCGGGACGCAGTGCGCGAAGGTTGCCGTCGAGCTGGGACAGCTGCCCCATCAGGTCGGGGGAGCCGAAGGCCTGCTGGGCGAGGGCGTCGAGTTCGTCCCGCTGCTCCTGGGTCATCGAGTTCCGCATGCGCTGCGCCGCGGCCGCGCGGGCTGCCAGGTCGTCGAGCAGCTCGTCGACGTTCGCGGGGTCCGACGGGAAGTACTCGCCGTGCTGGTCCATGAACTCGTCGAACTGCTGCTGGGTGTCCTCGCCGCGGGCGTGCGCCTCGAGCAGGGCGTTGAGGTCCTGCATCATCGCGCTGACCGCGGCCCGGTCCTGGTCGGTCGCGCCCTCGAGCGCCTGCTTCATGCCGGCGAAGCGCTGGTCGAGCACCTCGCGGCCGAGCAGGTCCTTGATCTCGTCGTACTTCTGGCGCGCGGTCGGGCTCGTCCAGTCGTAGTCGCCGAGCTCCTGCACCGCGGCGGCGGGGGAGGGTGACAGGCTGTCGAGCTGCAGTTCGGCCAGGGCCCGGTCGCCGTCGTCGAGGTCGACGTTGCGGGCGAGCTCCCCGCGCTCGGCGAGCAGCGCCTGCTCGAGGAGCTCGCGCACCTGCTGCAGGGTGCCGTCGAGGTTGTTCCTGCTCGTCAGCTCACGGCGGCGCTCGGCCACCCGTCGGGCCAGGTCGTCGAGACCGCGCTGCGTCCGGCCGCCGCGCCGCAGGAACTCCCGCATCGCCCGCTCGGGCGACGTGCCGCCCATCACGTCCTGCCCGATGGCGTCGAGCGCCTCGGCCAGGTCGACCGGGGCGGCGAGCGGGTCGGGTCCGTCGGTGTAGCGGCCGTACCGGGTGTCGCGCGTCAGGCGCCGGTTCTGCCTAGCCATAGACGGCTTCGCCCCCGCCGGACTCCTTGCTGATGCGCCGGGCCAGGAACAGCCCCTCGAGGGCGAGCTCGATCGCGCCGGCGCGTTCGCCGTCGTTCGTCGCACCCATCCGGTCGCACACCTGGTCGTACAGGTCGGACTCACCGATCGACGGCAGGCCTTCGAGGAACGCCCGGGCGCTGACCTGCTCGCCCGTGGTCACCATCGTGCCGCCCTCGAGCGCGTCCACGAGCACCGTGAAGTCGAGGCCCTTGAACCGGGAGCGCACGGTCTCGGCGGTCGCGGTGCGGAGCAGGTGCTCGAGGACCTCGTCGGCCCGGTCCTCTTCGCCGTTCTCGAACTCGATCTTGCCGCCGAGGACGTCCACCGCGGTCTCGAGGTCGATCGGCCGCGCGACCGCCTCGTCCTCGCCCTGGCGAGCTGCGCGGTGCACCGCGGCGGCGGACACCGTCTCGGCACCGGCGATCGCGAACCGGGCGCTCACACCGCTGCGCTGGTCGACGGCGCTCGAACCACGCAGTGCCCGGGTGAACCGGGCGAGGATCTCGATCAGGGCGTCCGGGACCTCGGCCGTCAGCTGCGCCTCCTGCCGGATGACGGCGATCTCGTCGTCGAGCTCGATCGGGTAGTGCGTGCGGATCTCGGCGCCGAAGCGGTCCTTCAGCGGCGTGATGATCCGGCCGCGGTTCGTGTAGTCCTCGGGGTTCGCGCTCGCCACGACGAGCACGTCGAGCGGCAGCCGCAGCACGTAGCCGCGGATCTGGACGTCGCGCTCCTCCATCACGTTGAGCATCGCGACCTGGATGCGTTCGGCCAGGTCGGGCAGCTCGTTGATCGCGACGATGCCACGGTGCCCACGGGGGACGAGCCCGAAGTGGATGGTCTCCGGGTCGCCCAGGCTGCGGCCCTCGGCGACCTTCATCGGGTCGACGTCCCCGATCAGGTCGGCGACGCTCGTGTCCGGCGTCGCGAGCTTCTCGACGTAGCGGTCGTCCCGGTGCCGCCAGCTGATCGGCAGGGCGTCGCCGAGGTCGTCGGCACGCCGGATGCTCGCGGTGGTGATCGGTTCGTACGGGTGCTCGCCGAGCTCGGAGCCGGTGATGACCGGCGTCCACTCGTCGAGCAGGCCCTGCAGGGTGCGGAGCAGCCGGGTCTTGCCCTGGCCGCGCTCGCCGAGCAGGACGACGTCGTGGCCGGCGATCAGGGCGCGTTCGAGCTGGGGGATGACGGTGGTCTCGAAGCCGTGCAGCCCGGGCCACGGATCGGTGCCCTGGCGCAGGGCGGTCAGCAGGTTGTCGCGGATCTCGGCGCGGACCGTCTTCTGGACGTGACCAGAGGTGCGGAGCTCGCCGACCGTGCGGATGTCAGGTCGGGTCACGTTCTGGACGTTACGCCGTTGCGGACCGGAGGCGCGGTGTCAGCCCGCACCGCGCCTCCAGCCCGCTTGTGGGTTCCCATCGCACTTGCGATCATTGGGATCCCGGCGACGGAGCCGGATTCGAAGTAGGGGGATCCGGCTCCGTCCCCGGTTCCTCGTTCCGCATCTGAACCACATCGGCGATCTCGGCGTACGGTCCCATTTCGTGAGCAGCGCGAACGCAACCATCAAGAGCCTGGTGCCCGCCAGGATGGACCGCTTGCCGTGGACCCGGTTCCACTGGAGCGTCGTCGTCGGACTCGGCGTGTCCTGGATCCTCGACGGTCTCGAGATCCAGATCGTCTCGAACGCGGGCTTCCAGGCGGACCTGAACCTGTCCACGCAGCAGGTGACGTCCCTCGGCACGATCTACCTGGTCGGCCAGGTCGTCGGTGCCCTGGTGTTCGGGCGCATGTCCGACCGACTGGGGCGGCGCAAGCTGTTCATCCTGACGCTCGCGATCTACCTGATCGGTTCGGGCATCGCGGGCCTCGCGCAGGACTTCTGGTTCCTGGCGGCCTTCCGGTTCGTCGCGGGGTTGGGCATCGGCGGCGAGTACGCGGCGATCAACTCGGCGATCGACGAGCTCATCCCGGCGAAGTACCGCGGGCACGTCGACATCGCCATCAACGGCACGTACTGGGGCGGTGCCGCACTCGGCGCGTTCGCGAACATCTACCTGCTCGACACGTCCTACTTCGCCGAGAACATCGGCTGGCGCATCGGGTTCTTCCTCGGCCCGGTGCTCGGCATCGCGATCATCTTCCTGCGACGGCACATCCCGGAGAGTCCGCGGTGGCTGATGACGCACGGGCGCGAGGAAGAGGCCGAGGCCACCGTCTCGCGCATCGAGGAGTCGGTGGAGAAGGCGACCGGCAAGCCCCTGCCGGAGGTCGACCAGTCGAAGGCGATGACGGTCACGCCGACCGACCGCGTCGGGTTCCTCGCCATCGCGCGCGTGCTGCTGAAGCAGTACCCGACCCGCACGCTCGTCGGCGCGACGATGATGATCACGCAGGCGTTCCTGTACAACGCGATCTTCTTCACCTACGCCCTGGTCCTCACGAACTTCTTCGGCCTGAAGACGGCGGAGACGGCGGTCTACTTCTTCCCGTTCGCGATCGGCAACCTGCTCGGCCCGATCATCCTGGGGCGCTTCTTCGACACCTGGGGTCGACGCCAGATGATCTTCCTGACGTACCTGGTGTCCGGCCTCGTGCTCGCCACGTCGGCGTTCCTGTTCCGGGCCGACGCGATCTCGGCGACCGTGCAGGTCGCGTTCTGGTGCGTCTCGTTCTTCTTCGCCTCGGCCGGGGCGTCGAGCGCCTACCTGACCGTCAGCGAGATCTTCCCGCTCGAGCTGCGGTCGCAGGCCATCTCGTACTTCTTCGCCCTGGCGCAGATCTTCGGTGCGGTCGCGCCGGCCATCTACGGCGCCTTCATCGGTGACGGGTCGTCGCGGGAGCCGCTGTTCTGGGGGTACCTGCTCGGATCCGCGGTGATGATCGGTGGCGGCGTGGTGGCCCTGATATTCGGGGTCGACGCCGCGCGGAAGGGGCTGGAGGACGTCACCCAACCGCTCTCGGTGCTCACCGGGGACGCGAAGTCCGACCGGAGGTGAGCCCGGCGACGGCGGTCTGACATTCTGTATTCAGAGTGTTTAGCGCCGCCGTCGCCGCGCTGTCACTGTGCGTGCATGGCACTCCTCCACAGCACGACACCGGCCACCACGATCCACGGCAGCGACCGCCCTCGCCTCGGGGGTGCCGCCCGTGCGTGAGCCTGGGGTGATGGAGCACACCCCCACCCGAGCCGGCGCCGACGGACTCGATCCCCACGGCCTGCGCCGCAGCCTGCTGCGCGACGCGGTGTTCCTGCGACTGCTCGACAACGTCCTGCGGGGGGAGTACCGCCGCGGGCAGCGGCTGCGGCTCGACACCCTGGCATCGGACATGCGGGTGTCGCGCACACCCGTGCGCGAAGCCCTCGTGACCCTCGAGTCCCTGCAACTGGCCAGCGTGCAGCGGTACGTCGGTGTCGTGATCTCGCAGTGGTCGGTCGACCAGATGATCGAGCGACTGCGGATCGCCCAGGCCCTGCTCGTCGATCCGCCGTCGAACTCCGTCGGGTACCACGACCGGTTCGACAAGGCGTGGCTGCGCGACTGCTGGACCGAAGCAGGTGCCTTCGTCGAACTCGGGGCCTGGTACCTGCGGCGCCGCGGGTCGTCGGTCAGCGGCGACTGGTTGCTGTCGCAGCGCATCGTGCTCGACATGTTCTTCACCGACGACGTCGCCCTGGCGAACGGCATCGATGCGGTGGTCGACCGCCGACGACGGGTCGCGATCGTCGAGCGGGCCGTGGACGCGGCGGAGCGGGACGCCCTCGACGACTGCGCCGCGGCGCTCCTCGACCTGTCGTCCGCCCTGATCGCGCTGCCGGACCGCTTCCGGGTGGTCGTGTCGGCCTGAACCGGCGGCGGCTGCGGATCCGCTCAGCTCCGCGCCCACCGCCGTGGTCCACGGGTCCCGACGCCGCGCAGTGAGCGGTGCCGGTGCCCCTCGCACACTGGATCGTCAGGCAACGTCGTGGCAGCCTTGACCGGTTGCTGTCCCCGGCGTGTCCACCGACGACAGGAGTGCCCGTGAACGACGTCCGCGATCGATCCCACCGCTTGAACCGAGCACCAGGGATCGCACGGCACGGACGTCTGCGGCGCTCGAGCCCCCTCGCGACCGCTGCCAAGACGGTGTCCGCCGTCGTCGCAGTGGCCTTGGTGAGCTCGGTCTCCGTGACGGCGATCGCGGCGAAGCAGGTCACGGACGACCTCGGTGACGGCGTCGAGATCCAGGGCCAGCCCGCACCGCAGGCGCAGGGCGGTGCGAAGCCGCTCAGTGCCTTCACGGGCGGGTTCAACATGCTCGTCGTCGGCACCGACAACGACCCTGACCAGAGCCCGGCGTTCGGAGAGCGCGACGCGACCCTCAACGACGTCAACATCCTGCTGCACGTCTCGGCCGACCACACCAACGCGACCGCGGTGAGCATCCCGCGCGACCTCGTCACGCCGATCCCGGCCTGCAAGAAGACCGACGGCACGGGCACCGCGCCGGCGATGGCGGCGCAGCCGATCAACACCTCGTTCGGCGAGGGCGGCCTGAACTGCGTCACCCAGACGGTCGCCGGGCTGACCGGACTCGACATCCAGTACTCGGCCGCGGTGTCCTTCAAGGGCGTCATCGAGATGTCGAACGCGATCGGTGGCGTGCCCGTCTGCGTCGCCCAGCCCATCACCGACTCCTACACCGGGCTGGACCTGCCCGCCGGCACCTCGACCCTGCAGGGTGACGAGGCCCTGGCGTTCCTGCGCACCCGGCACGGGGTCGGCGACGGGTCGGACCTCGGTCGGATCTCGAGCCAGCAGGTGTTCCTGTCGTCGCTGCTCCGCACCGTGAAGTCGAACGACACCCTCGGTTCGCCGGCCCGCCTGTACAAGCTGGCCCGGGCGGCGGCGTCGAACATGCAGCTGTCCCAGAGCCTGAACGACATCGGGACGATGGTGCAGATGGGCCTGGCGCTCCGCGACCTGCCGTTGGCGCAGGTGAACTTCGTGCAGTACCCGGGCACCACGGGCGGCACCGGTGTCTACGAGGGCAAGGTCGAGCCGACGACGTACCTGGCCGACCGGCTGTTCGCGAAGATCAAGGCCGACCAGTCGTTCTCCCTCGGGGCGGACAGCACGGGCATCGGGTCGGAGACGAGTCCGACGCAGCCGAACCCGACGCAGTCGAACCCGACGCAGCCGACCGCTGCAGCGTCGTCGCCGACCGCTGCACCGTCGTCGCCGGCCGCTGCGCCGGAGCCGGCGACCCCGGCAGCGCCGTCGTCCGCTGCGCCGCGCACCCCCTCGGCGACGCCCGAGACCATCGACGGCCTCGAGGGCCAGTCCGCCGACCAGCAGACCTGCTCCAAGGCGTTCGGGTACTGACGCGCGGCGCAGGCGGTCCCTTGCCGTCCCCGAGTCTCGGCTGCGCGGACTCTTTGCGGCCTTCAGCGCCCGTGCACTGTCCGCGGGGACGAGTCTCGGCTCGGTGCCTCCCCGCCCCGAACCCAGAAACGGGGGCGCGGTGGTGGGCCGCGCCCCCAGGGGAAGTCGCTCCCCGCCGGGCGCCACGCGATCGGGCGCGCCGGGCCCGCACGGGGAACGACGTCGGGTGCTGTGTCGCGACGACGGGGACGAGCCCCGGAACGTGATTGCCGCGTCCCGATGATGCTATGCAGTGGGGTACGCCCCTACAACCCCCACGTGTCCCCACTTCGGGGGACCGCGCGCGACAGGTCGTGCCACGCGCGGGCGTGCGTCGGGTCGAGAGTGGCGCGGTCCTCCTGTATGGTGGTCGCAGCGCTCGCGAGAGTGCTTGGAGACGTCGCATAGTCCGGCCGAGTGCACCACCCTGCTAAGGTGGAGTCCCCTTTGAGGGGACCGAGGGTTCAAATCCCTCCGTCTCCGCACTGCACGAACTGCAGCACGAAACCCCGGTCCGATCGGACCGGGGTTTCGTCGTTCCCGGGCGCCTCGCATGGTGGCCGAGCCCGCTGGAACCAGGTTCCGGACACCACACCGCGGAAACGCCCGGTGCTGTGTCCGGAACCAGGTTCCGCGGCTCGAGTGCGCGCGCGTCTGACCTCGGGTCACCTCGCACCCGGCCTGGAGGCTCGGCGCACCTCCGCCCCGCCGGCGTCGGCCCCGGCGTGGTCGCCACTCAGGCGCGCGGCGGCCCCGTCGTCGACCGCACGATGAGCGTCGGCGGCACGAGCGTCCGGATGGGATCTGGGGGAGCCGCCGCGACCGCGCCGATCCGCTCGACCAACCGCGCAGCCGCCAGGCGCCCGACCTCGTCGTTGTGCGGGTCGACCGTCGTCAGGCGCAACAGGGGTGACGCGGCGAGCGGGGTCTCGTCGTTGCCGATCACCGAGATGTCCTGCGGCACACGGAGTCCGGCTTCCTGCACGGCGGCGATCGCGCCCATCGCCATGACGTCGTTCGCGGCGAACACCGCCGTCAGGTCGGGGTGCTCCCGGAGTGCGAGCCGCATGCCCTCGTAGCCGGTCGATTCCGAGGTCGGGCCGGAGCCGTAGACCAGCGGCTCGATGCCGGAGGCGACCAGCTGCGCGACGGTGGCCTGACGGCGGACGGCAGCCGGGCCTCCCGAGCCGGTGACGTGGGCGATGCGGCGGTGACCCAGGCCGATCAGGTGATCCGCTGCCAGGCGTCCGCCGGCGGCTTCGTCGGAGGCGACCACGTCGAGTCCGCCCGGTACGTCCTCGCGCGCGCCGGCGATCACGACCGGGGTGTCGGCGGGGACGACGACGTCGGGGAAGCCCTCGGCTGCGAGCACCACGCCGTCGACCCGCAGGGAGACCAGGTCGTCGAAGGGCGAGGAGTCGAGGTGGGCGTTGGCGCGGGTGTCGGCGAGGGTGAGGCGGAGTCCGTGCGGGGCGAGGGCCTCGCGGATGCCGTCGAGCATCGGGACGTACCAGGGGTTCCGGAAGTCGTCGACGATGACCCCGATGGTGCGGGTCCGGGTGCCGGCGAGGATGGCGGCGGCGCGGTTCGGGCGGTAGCCGAGCTCCGCGACGGCGGCGAGCACCGCGGACCGGCGAGCGGGGGAGACCCCGGGGTCGTCGCGCAGCACCATCGACACCAGCGACTTCGAGACGCCCGCGCGTGCGGCGACGTCGATGATCGTCGGCGGGCGAGGGGTCACGCTGAGCCTTTCCGGCACGGTGCTTGACAGGACATGGGCTGGTGCGGTTACAGTCTACCGACACGTTCTGGAACGTTCCAGAATCGGGATCCAGCGACCTTCTCGAAGGAGAGAACATGAGCGACAGCATCGGCGTCGCCGTCATCGGTGCGGGCATGGCGGGCAAGGCCCACATGGCTGCGTGGCGGAACGCCCCCTCCCTCTTCGCCCCGACGCTGCCGCCCGTCCGGCTCGTCTCGGTCGGCGACGTCTACGAACCGCTGGCCGCCGAGGCCGCACGTCGCTTCGGCTTCGAGCGGCACGACACCGACTGGCGGGCCATCGCGGCGGCCGACGACATCGACGTGGTGAGCGTCGTCGTCGCGAACACCCTGCACCGCGAGATCGTCGAGGGGCTGCTCGCCGCCGGCAAGCACGTGCTGTGCGAGAAGCCGCTGTCCGACTCGCTCGACGACGCACGCGCGATGGCGACCGCCGCTGCCGAGGCCGCACAGCGCGGGGTGCTCGGCCGCATCGGGTTCACCTACCGCCGGGCTCCCGGCCTCGCTGCCATCAAGGAGCTCGTCGAGGACGGCACGCTCGGCCGGGTCCTGCACGTCTCCGGCCGGTACTGGACCGACTACGGCGCCTCGCCCGACGTCCCGTTCTCGTGGCGCTTCGCGGGGGAGCCGGGGTCGGGCGCGCTCGCCGACGTCGGCTCGCACCTGACCTACGTCGCGGAGTTCCTGGCCGGCCCGGTCCGGAGCGTCAGCGGTGGCACGTTCACCACGTCGATCACCGAGCGCCCCGTCGCCGCCGGACACGCCCTGCGGGGGCAGGCCGTCCCGCTCACCGGTGAGACCGCGGCCGTCGGCAACGACGACTACGCCACGTTCAGTGCACGCTTCGGTGACGGCACGGTCGTCGGGTCGCTCGAGGCCTCCCGCGTCGCGGCCGGGCACCCGAACGGGCTCGTCGTCGAGGTGTTCTGCGAGCGCGGCGCCGCCCGATGGGACCAGGAGCGCGCCTCCGAGATCGGCCTCGCCCTGCGGTCCGACGGCTCGCGCCTGGGCGGGTACCGCCAGGTCGTGCTCGGCCCGGACCACCCCTACGTCGCGGGCGGGATGGCGATGGACGCCCCGGGCGTCGGCTGGGGGCAGAACCAGATGTTCGAGTACCAGGCGCGGGCGTTCCTCGACGAGATCGCCGGGCTGTCTGCCGCCGTGCCCGACGCCCTGCCCGCGAACGCCACGTTCGACGACGGCGTGCACAACATGGAGGTCCTCGACGCGGTGGCACGGTCCGCCGCGGCCGGGGGCACCACCGAGACGATCAAGGAAGCAGTGACGGCATGAAACTCGGTCTCTACGACGCGATCCTGCACGACCGGCCCCTCGCCGACGCGATCCGGGTCATCGCGGCCAACGGCCTCACCGGCATCGAGCTGAACACCGGCGGGTTCCTGCCCCCGGTGCACGTGCCCGACATCGACGCGATCCTGCAGGACGACGGGGCGCGTGACGCGTTCCTCGCGCAGTTCGCGGGGACCGGTGTCTCGATCGCCGGGCTCAACTGCAACGGCAACCCGCTGCACCCCGACCCGGCGATCGGTCCCGCGCACGCGGAGGACGTCCGGCGCAGCATCCGCCTCGCGGCCCGCCTCGGGCAGGACCGCGTGGTCACGATGTCCGGACTGCCGGCGGGGGAGCCGGGCGGGACACGACCGAACTGGATCGTGAACGCCTGGAACTCGGCCGCGCTCGACGTTCTCGAGCACCAGTGGAGCGTCGCGGTGCCGTTCTGGCAGGAGATCGACGCCCTGGCCCGGGAGCACGGCGTCAAGGTCGCGCTCGAGCTGCACCCGCAGAACCTCGTGTTCAACCCGGCGTCGATCCGGGAGCTCGTCGAGCGCGGCGGGCTGACCAACGTGGGGGTCGAGCTGGACGCCTCGCACCTGTTCTGGCAGCAGATGGACCCGGTGGCGGTCGCCCGCGACCTCGGGCCGCTCGTGTTCCACGCCGCCGCCAAGGACGTCCGGATCAACCCGCACGCTGCGATCAACGGGGTGCTCGACAACTCGTTCCGCCGGTTGTCGCCGGACGAGTCACGCACGAACCTCGGCGGCGACGAGTGGGCGAACGAGTGGCCGAAGCCGTCGGCGTGGGACTTCGTCGCGCTCGGCAAGGGGCACGACGAGGCGTACTGGACGACGTTCCTCGAGGCCCTGCGTGCGATCGACCCGGACATGTGGGTGAACATCGAGCACGAGGACACCGAGCTCGGGCGCGAAGAAGGGGTCGCGGTCGCTGCGCGCGTGCTCCGCGCCGCGGACGCGGCGCTGGCGCCCCGGTCCTGACCGTCCGTCAGCTGACCCGGACACTGCCTGGAGGCCCGTGGGTCGTTCCGCGCACGAGGTGACGGATCGGCGTGTGGTGGGCCGTGCCTCCCGGCCCCACCACCCGCGGATCGGCCGCCGGTGCGCGGAACGACCAGTCCGTGCACCCGTACCGGGTGCTGTCACCGGCCCGATGTAGCATGCACGACACCTGTCCCCGACGATGGAGCCCTGCGTGCCGGACCCGACCGACCCCGCCTTCCCGCTCGAACACGTGCGGGCGGTGGGCGACGACATCGTGGCCTCCGTGGCCACGGTGATCGACGGCAAGGCGGAAGCCATCCGCACGGCCCTGACGGTGATGCTCGCCGAGGGGCACCTGCTCGTCGAGGACGTCCCCGGCGTCGGCAAGACCGTGCTCGCCAAGGCGCTCGGTGCCTCGGTCGGCGGGTCGGTGAACCGCATCCAGTTCACCTCGGACATGCTGCCGTCCGACGTCACGGGCGTGAACATCTTCGACCAGTCGTCCGGCACCTTCCGGTTCTCGCCCGGCCCGGTGTTCGCGAACGTGGTCATCGGCGACGAGATCAACCGAACCAGCCCGAAGACCCAGTCGGCCCTGCTCGAGGCGATGGCGGAGTCGCAGGTGACCGTCGACGGTGTGACGCGCCCGCTCGACCGTCCCTTCATGATCGTCGCGACGCAGAACCCGATCGACATGGAGGGCACGTACCCGCTGCCCGAGGCGCAGCGGGACCGCTTCATGGCGCGCATCGCGATGGGCTACCCGAGCGTCGACGCCGAACGGCAGATGCTCGCCAACCGCGGCGGCAGCGACCCGCTGTCGCGCCTGCGGCCGATCGTCGACGTCAGCACACTGCGGGCGATCATCGAGACCGTCGCCGGGGTGCACATCGCCCCCGACATCGAGGCGTACATCATCGCGATCGTCCGGTCGACGCGCACCCACCCCGACCTCGTGCTCGGTGCGAGCCCCCGCGCGACGCTGCACCTGGCGCAGGCCGCCCGTGCGCACGCCGCCCTGCTCGGCCGCCCGTTCGTCACCCCCGACGACGTCGCGACGCTCGCCCCGATCGTGCTCGCGCACCGGCTCGTGCCGGTCGCCCGTGGGCTCGGCGGCACCGGCGAGGACACCGTGCGCGAGATCGTCGTCCGCATCGTCTCCGACACCGCCATCCCGTTCACGGCCACCCCCGTCCGCTCCTGATGGCCAGTCCATCGGCACCGCCGTCGCTGCTGCGACGCGTCGGTGCCGCGCGGTCCACGGCGGCCCGGTTCGGCCGCCGCGGGCTGTCACTCGCACGCCGCACCCCGTTCCCGCGCCCGACGATCCGGGGCTGGACGGTCATCGCCGTCGGCATCGGCCTGGTCGGCGGCGGCCTGGTCGGCACCACGAGCGTCGCCGTCACGGCCGGCCTGCTGCTGCTCGTGCTGGTCGTGCTGGGCATCGTGATGGCGTTCGTCGTCGCCACCCCGCTCCGCGGCAGCCGCAGCACCGCTCGGGCGATCGTCCAGGTGGGCGAGGTCTACCGGGAACGCATCACCCTCGGCAGCACCAGCCTGCGGATCGGCCCGCGGGCGACGCTGCTCGTACGCGAACAGCTCGAGGACGCCTTCGCCAGCCTGGCCGAGGCGGAGACCTACGCCGAGGTCGGGCCGAACCTGCCGCCGGCGGTGCTCGACGTCGAGGCGCTCGCGATGCACCGCGGCCGCACCCTGGTCGGGCCCGTGACGATCCGGGTGGAGGACCCGTTCGGCCTGCTCCGGATCGACCGTCCCGTCGTCCCGGCCGAAGAGGTCGTCGTGGTCCCGGCCTCGGCACCCCTCGGGGCGATCGACGCCGGGGCGCTCGCGGGTGCGGTCTCGGCCGACGAGGGCCGGGTCGGACAGGGTGGTTCCGCCGACGACAGCGAACTCCGCCCGTACCGCCCGGGTGACCCGATCCGCCGGGTGCACTGGGCCCAGAGCGCACGGCGCGGTGAACTCCACGTCCGCCAGACCACCCAGGCCCAGCCGCCCGAGGCCGTGATCGCACTGGACGTGCGGCGCGAGTCCTACCAGCGGCTCGGTCGGGAAGACCTCGCCGAGCTCTCCGACCTGGGCGGCGACCAGGCCTTCGAGCACGCCGTCGTGGTGGCCGCCAGTGTCGCCCGCGCGCTCGCCGCCCGGACCTCGCGTGTCGTGCTCGTGTTCGACGGTCCCGAAGGCGCGACCCGGCACGCGGGCGACGTCGGCGGGCTCACCGACGTGCTCGTCGGGCTCGCCGACGTCCGGCTGCGTACCGATGCCCGACAGGTGACCGACGTCCTGCCCGAGGTCCGTGGCCGCGACGTGCACGGCATGACCGCCGTCGTGACCGGCACCTGCACCGCGGCGGAAGCCGCCGGGCTCGTCGGCGCGACCAGTGGGTCGAGCCGCGGCATCCTGGCGACGATCGTGCCGCCGGACCCGGCCGTCCGGGGCATCCTCGACCGTGGCGGCTGGCGGACCCTCGTGGTGCCGGTCGTCGGCGCGACGCCGTCCGGAGCCGCACGGTGACCGGGGTGAGCGCACCGGCGCGTGGCCGTGCCGACGTGCGCGAGATCCTCGAGCGCGACGACGACCTGCGTGACTTCCCGAGCGCCTGGGTCGTGGCCCTCGCGCCGGTGCCGGTGCTCCTCGCCGCACTCGCCATCCGGCCGCTCGTGCAGGGCATCGCCTGGTGGGCATCGGGCGTCGTCGTCGTCGCCGTGCTCGTCGCCGTGATGCTCGCGGTGCGCCGCCAGACACCCGGGATCCGCTTCGTCGTCCTGGTCGGCACGGTCATCGCCTGCTCGTGCGCCGCCGCACTGGTCAACGACATCCAACCGCTCGGGTGGCTCGACGCCGACGGGGCCCTCGGACAGACGCTCGCCGCGATCCGCCTGAACCCCGCACCGCTGCCGCAGACCGACGCGATCCGGCTCGTGGTGACCGCGTCGATCGGCTGGGTGGCGGCGGTCTCGCTGTTCCTCGCCGCCATCGCGCGGATCCCGTCGCTCGCCGCGGCCCCGGCCCTCGTCATCCTGATCGTGCCCGGTGTCATCACCGGGCAGCCCGCCGGCACCCCGCTCGTCATCACCACGGCGGTGGCGTTCCTCGCCCTGCTCTGGCTGTCCGTCCGCCCGGTGCAGCGCGCACTGCCGGCCGCCGTCGTCGGGGCGATCGGGCTCGTCGTGGCCATCGGGCTGCCGACGATCGTGCCGCTCAACGCCAGCTGGTTGTCCGGCGTGACCGGTGCGATCCAGTCGCCGATCCAGCCCGGACGGCCCGGCACCCTGCTCGAACTCGGCAACGACCTGCGCCGCCCGAGCGAGCTCGAGGTGTTCCGCTACCGCTCGTCGGACGGGCAGCCCGAGTACCTCAAGCTCGCCGACCTGGACGAGTTCGGCACGGGGGACTGGGTGCCGACCGTGACGAACGCGGCCGAGGCCGACACCGCCGACGAGCAGCAGTGGGCCGAGGGCGTCAACCCGCGCCTGGCGAGCCGTGGCGACGTGACGGTCCGGATCACCGGGCTGTCCAGCACCTACCTGCCGGTGCCGTCGGGTGCGGTGTCGATCGAGTCGCAGTCCACCAACCTCGACCTGTCGCAGTGGCGGTGGATGGGGAACTCGAGCACCGTCCGGTCGACGGGGGCCGCGACCGCCCGGGGCGCGATGTACGAGGTCTACGGGGCCTCGACCTTCGCGAACGACTACCTCGACGCGGTCGCCGCCTCGGGGGTGCTCGCCCGCTCTGACGGCCGTGGCTTCCGGGAACCCAGCCGCCAGCAGTTGCGCACCGACCTCGCCCTGCCCGACGACCTGCCCGCCAACATCTCGGCCGCCGCCACCCGCGTCGCCGCCGCCGCGACCGACGACTACGGGCGGGCGCGGGCGCTCGAGCAGTGGTTCCGCAGCGACCTGTTCACGTACTCCGAGACGGCACCGGTGGAGCAGGGGTACGACGGCGACAGCATGGACGTCGTCTCGACGTTCCTGCGGGTCCGCGACGGGTACTGCGTGCACTTCTCGTCCGCGATGGCCGTGATGGCCCGCACGCTCGGCATCCCCTCGCGCATCGCGGTCGGGTACCGGGCCGGTTCGCCACAGCCCGACGGCGAGTACGCGGTGTCGAACCGGCAGCTGCACTCCTGGCCCGAGCTGTACATCCGGGGCGCCGGGTGGGTCGCCTTCGAGCCGACGCCCGACTCCGACGAGGCCGCGCCGTCCGAGGAGCCCTCGGCCTCGCCGACCGCGGTGACGCCGGAGACCCCGCTGCCGGCGCCCGAGCAGACCACCCCGGCGCAGGATTCAGCGTCACCGACCCCGTCGGCGTCCCCGGCGCCGGGTGCCGCGGGTGCGTCCGGAACGGGTGGCACAGGCGGCCCGGTCGGGCTGCTCGTGGGCCTGTTGCTCGTGCTCGCGGTCCTCGTCGCTCCGGGCCTCGTGCGGGCAGTTCGTCGCCGGTCGAGGCTGTCGGCGATCGCCGCCGGGCGCTCACCCGCCGTGCAGGCGTGGCGGGAGTTGCTCGACGACGTCGCCGACCACGGGTACGCCCCGGGCATCGCGCCGCCGGGTGATGCCGCCGCCGTGGCCCGGACCGCCCGAGCGGTGCTCGGACGCCTGCGTCACGGGCTGCCGGCGTCGGTCGTGCCGCACCTGGAGGCCACGGTCGACGCGGTCGACCGCGAGCGCTTCGCCGCCGACGGGATCGCGTCGGTCGACAGCGCGGCGCTGGAGCGTCACGTCCGCGAAGCTCGTGGCGCTCTCGACGCGTCCGTGCCCGCTCTGCGAGTCGTGCGGTCGCGCCTGCTGCCGCCGAGCCTGCTGCCGTCGTCAGCCTGGTCCCACGACGGGCCGAAGCCCCGCCGTCGGGATCGTCGCACGGCCTGACGCGGGCGCGTGTGCGTCAGCACCGTGCGAGGGTCCGCCCACCGCACCCCGCGTCAGCGCCGGCGGACGACCGCTTCGACCAGGGCGGCGATGAGCTCGCCCGGGTCGACGCCGGGCAGCGCCGGCGCGTCGAACACCAGGCCGACGTTCGCCCCGATGAGCACGGTCGCGAACTCCTCCGGGGTCATGCCGACGTCGACCTCGGGGTGTGCACCGAGCCACAGCCGCACCAGCTCGAGCACCCCGTCCTGCAGGACCCGGCGCTGCCGAATGAACTCGGGCAGGAACTCCGGGTGGCGCACGGCGTACCCGCGGAACGCCGAGAGCAGCGCGAACTGCTCGCTCTGGTCGTGCTGTCCGAACGCAGCGCGTAGGACGTCGCCGACGTCGACGGCGGCGATGTCGGCGTGCACGAGCTGCTGCAGTGAGCCGAGCACCAGGTTCGTGGACCGCTGCATGACCTGCGCGAGCAGGTCCTCCTTGGACGAGAAGTTCGAGTAGACCGCACCCTTGCTGAACCCCGCGCGCGCGGCGACGTCGTCGAGCCGGGCGCCGTAGACACCCTGTTCGGCGAAGACCGCGGCTCCGGCGGCGAGCAGGCGTTCCCGGACCTCGGCACGCGGGATGCGCTGGGTGGGGGAAGCGTCGTCGCTCATCGGTTGCTGCTCCGACCTGTGGTGGTGGTCGTCGGGGGGAGCATCGTGGTGGAGACCTGCCGCGCCGCGCGTCTGATCCCGCGCGGCATCAGCGAAGCCCCCATCCCCACGTCTGCTCGGAACCGGCGCGTTCGGGTCGCGTCGGTGCTGTGCGGACAGCGTTCACCGGGATCATCCCCGGCAGAACTGCCAGGACGATACCCGGCGGTACTGATCGTACCGTCGCGGAGGCGCGGAAGACAGCCCCTCAGTCCTCGTGCTCTTCTCGGACACTGCCGGCACCGGTTCGACGGCCCGGCCGGCGGAGCAACCGGAGCGCGTCCGGCCGCAGGCTCCGACCCCGCCGGAGCAGCGAACCGAGGGTCGACTTCGGCTGCCAGTCACGGCCGTTGGGCAGGCCCCAGCCCCGGCGGACCGCTCCCCAGCGGAGCCCGAGCGACAGGGTGATCGCGAGCAGGATGCCGAGCGACGGCGACCCGAGCGCCGAGGCGATCACCATCACGGCCGACGCGGCGACGGCCACGGTGGCGTACAGCGCGTTCCCGCCGAACACCGCCGGCACCCGCCGCAGCAACAGGTCGCGCATGGCCCCGCCGCCGACCGCGGTGATGGTCCCCATGATGATCGCCGCGGGCCAGTCGAGCCCGGCGTCGTAGGTCCGCTGCACGCCGACCACGGCCCAGAACCCGATCACGGCGGCGTCGAGCACGGTGAACAGCCGGTCCCACGTCACCTCGGAGAACGACACGAGGAACGCGATCAGCGCCCCGGCGACGGCGACCGGCACGTACAGCGGGTCGACGAGCGCGACGGGTGGTCCGTTCTGCAGCAGGGTGTCGCGGAGGATCCCGCCGCCGAGTCCGGAAACGAACCCGACGACCAGGAACCCGAACAGGTCGAAGTCCATCGCGCGGGCGATGGAGCCGCCGAGCAGGGCGGACGCGAACACCCCGGCGAGGTCGAGCACGTTCGTGACCGACGCCAGGCCGTCGACGGACAGCAGGTTCATGAGAACCATCAAACATCACGTCGCACGGCTGGCGGGCCGTTCGGCGGTTAGGTTAGCCTCACCTTCGTCATGCTCGCCACTCTCGTCATCGGTCTCCGTGAAGGCCTCGAAGCCACGCTCATCGTCGGCATCATCGCCGCGTTCCTGCGTCGCAACCGCGTCCCGCTCGCCCCGATGTGGTCGGGCGTCGGGCTCGCGGTGCTGCTCAGCATCGCCGTCGGCTTCGGGTTGCAGGCCGTCGAGCAGGCGCTGCCGCAGGCCCAGCAGGAGGGCATGGAGGCGGTCATCGGCATCGTCGCCGTCGTCTTCGTCACGGGCATGATCGTCTGGATGCGCACGCACGCACGCACCCTGACTGCCGACCTCGAGGCCAGTGCGACCGCGGCACTCGGCCGGGGCACCGCCTGGGCACTCGCCGGCATGGCGTTCCTCGCCGTCCTGAAGGAGGGCTTCGAGACCTCGGTGTTCCTCCTCGCCACGTTCCAGGCGTCGTCGGACACCGGCCTCGCCGCCCTCGGGGCCGTGATCGGCATCGCGGCCGCGGTCGTCGTCGGCTTCGGCATCTACACCGGTGGCGTCCGCCTCGACCTGTCGCGGTTCTTCACCGGCACCGGGGTCTTCCTGGTCTTCGTCGCCGGCGGCCTGGTGCTGACCGTCCTCCGCCGCGCGCACGAGGCCGGCTGGATCGTCATCGGCCAGCAGCGCACCGTCGACCTGTCGTGGCTCGCCCCGAACGGTTCGGTGCAGGGCGCCCTGGTCACCGGCGTGCTCGGCATCCCGCCGGACCCGCGGGTCATCGAGGTGCTCGGCTGGTTCCTCTACGTCGTCCCGGTGCTGGCCCTGACCCTCTGGCCGCGCGCCTGGCGTCCGTCGCCGGAGCGCGTGCCCCGGGTACGCGCCGTCGTCGCCGGTGCACTCGCCGTGGCCGCAGCGGCGCTCGCGATCGCCGTGCCGACGGGCGGGGTGGACCTGCCCCGCACGACCGCGGTCAGCGGCGACGCCAGCTCCGTCTCCGCCAACGTCGACGGTGCGTCCGGCGTCCTGCGGGTGGCCGGCACCGGAACCGGCCAGGAGGCCCCGATCGCCCTGCCGACATCGGCCCACCGCCGCGTCACCCGCGCGGGCGTGACCGCCGACAGGTGGCGCGTCGTGCAGGCCGGCACCGGTGTGCAGGACGGGGCCGGCGATCAGGGGAGCGGTGCCGACCGTCCGTCGACGCTGACCCTGGACGACCTCGTCACCCTGTTCGGCCGCCTGCCCGTCGGGGTCTCCCCGTCGACGAACCCCGGTCCGTTCGCGGCCCGCTGGGCCGTGCGCGACACGGTGACCCTGTGGACGGTCCGCGGTGGGGTCCTGGACGCGACCCGCGACCAACGCGAGGTGCTGACGCTGAGCGGTGGGGGCCTCCCGTCCGCGCGCACCACGACCCTGGACCGCACCGTCTGGTCCGTCCCCGACGCCCGCGTCGAGCGGTCGGCCGCCTCGGTGGCCGCAGCGGACTCGCGATCAGCCGACCCTGTCTCTTATACACATCT
>NZ_QKLC01000017.1:0-64300 GCF_003224385.1 Curtobacterium sp. MCPF17_003
AGATGTGTATAAGAGACAGGAGCAGGTGCGGGCAGGGGGATCGGAGCGGGCGCAGCAGGTGCCGGTGCAGCAGGTGCCGGTGCCACGGCCTTGCGGACGGGATCGGTCACGCCGCCGACGACCTTGCCGACCTCGCCGGCGACGCCCTGCGCGGTGCCACCGATGCCGTCGACGACGCTGCCGACGAGTCCGCGCTGCTCGGTCGGTGTGGCCGAGGTCGTCGCGGCGGAGGCCGGTCGTGCGCCGAGCAACAGGGACAGCAGCACGAGGGCGGCGAGGGTCCCGACGCCCAGCAGGACGATGCGGAGTGCGGCGCGCCAGGGTGCGCGCAACGGGTGGTCCATGCGCTCACCTCCTGATCTCGGCTGCGCACGTAGAGTGGTTGACCGGCAATGTACGCCGATCCGGTCCGGAACACACCCTGTTTCGGAAGAAATTCTCAGGAAGGGCCGTCCGTGGTCTCGATCTTCAACGCTCCGACCCGCAACCTGGACATCGTCACGCTGCACGAGATCCTGCGGCTCCGCCAGGACGTCTTCGTCGTCGAGCAGGAGGCCGCGTACGGCGACATCGACGGCCGTGACCTCGAGCCGGGCACCGTGCAGTTCTGGGCCGGCAACGGTTCGGTGGACGCGACGCTCCGCCTGCTCCGCGAGCCCGACGGCACCGAACGCATCGGCCGGGTCGCCACCGCGAAGCACGCCCGCGGCCAGGGGCTCGCCGTGCAGCTCATGGAGGCCGCGATCGCCGAGTCCCGCTCGCCGAGCATCGCCCTCGGCGCGCAGTCGCACCTTGAGCAGTGGTACGGCCGCTTCGGCTTCGTGCGCTCGGGGGACGAGTACCTGGAGGACCGCATCCCGCACATCCCGATGACCCGGAAGCGCTGACCCGGGGTTCCGCGCGTCAGGCCCGCCAGCGCCGCAGCTCGTCGAACGAGCGGCCCTGGGTCGCCCGGTCGGCGACGAGGCGTTCGAACACGATGTTCGTCTGCGTCGTCGCCACCGAGGGGTCGCCGCTGAGTTCGTCGGCGACGAAGTCCCGGAGCTGCTCGGTCGACTCGCACGCGATGTGCACGAGGAAGTCCTTGTCCCCCGCCAGGAACGACACGTCCTGCACGACGGGCACCCGGAGCAGGCGCTTGGCGAAGTCCCGCAGTTCGTGGCGGGCCGCGGCGTGCACCCGGACGGACACCATCGCCTCGATCGAGAACCCGAGCCGGGCGACGTCCACCTCGGCCCGGTAGCCGCGGATCACCCCGGCGTCCTCGAGCGCACGGACCCGTGCCAGGCAGGTCGACGGCGCGATGCCGACGGCGGCCGCGAGCCGGTTGTTCGGGATCCGGGCGTCGGCCGACAGGGTCCAGAGGATGCGCTCGTCGACCTCGTCGAGGCGCGGAACGGGGTCGGGGCGACGTGCGGGACGGTCGGACACGGCTCGACGCTACCGCGGCGGTGCGAGCAGGGCGCGGAGGGCGTCCTCGAGCGCGGCCGACACGACGGCGTCGTCAGCGGATGCCAGCGGTTCCACCGCGGTGGACTGACGGAGCATCGACATCCCGAGCACCACCGCCAGCGCGATCTCGGCGCGGACGAGCAGCTCCTCGGACCCCGCGCCGCCGACCGCGCCCGCGAGCCGTTCGGCGTACCGGCGCAGCGTCTCACGGCGGATGGCATCGGCGCCGTCGTCGCCGGAGGACCGGAGCAGGAGCATGAGCTGCAGGGAGTCGTCGTCGTTCGGGGCGCGCACGATGTGCGTGATGATGCCGGTCAGCGCCCGTTCGAGGCCCCGCTCGCTCGTCTCCTCGGCGCCCAGTGCGCGGACGACGCGGTCGAGGCAGGCGCGGAAGAGCCCCTCCTTCGAGCCGAAGTACCGGTTGATCAGGGCGACGTTCACCCCGGCGTCCCCGGCGATGTCGCGCACCGTCGTCCCGCGGTACCCGTCGAAGGCGAACCGACGCCGGGCGGCCTGCACGAGCAGCAGTCGGGTGGCCGCGGCGTCCTTGCTCATGGAGCGCAGCCTATCGGTCCTCACAGGGATGTAAGCAAGCGTTGACATGCTCTCCCGAACGCGTACGCTCGTCATGTCAGCAATTGTTTACATCGACGACACGGAGCACGATGACCGACACTCTGCAGAGCCCACGGACCGGCTCGCACCCCACCACCGACGGACGCCGGCCGAACAGCACGGCGATCATCGTCTACCTGTCACTCGGCGGCCTGTCCTTCGCGGTCCTGCAGTCGCTGGTCGCCCCGGCACTGTCCACCATCGGGCAGGACCTCGGCGCCTCCACCAGTGCGACGAGCTGGGTGCTCACCGCCTACCTGCTCTCCGCCTCGGTGCTCACGCCGATCCTCGGTCGCCTGGGCGACATGATCGGCAAGCGCAAGGTCCTGATCGTCGTGCTGTCGATCCTGCTCGTCGGCGCCGTGCTCGCCGCCCTCGCGCCGAACCTCGGCGTCCTGATCGTCGGGCGGGCGCTGCAGGGTGCCGCCGGAGCCGTGATGCCGCTGTCGATCGGCATCGTGCGTGACGAGCTGCCGAAGGAGAAGGTCAGCGTCACGATCGGCCTGCTGTCCGCGATCTTCGGCATCGGTGCCGGTGTCGGCATCGTCGCCGCCGGCCCCATCGTCGAGCACCTGTCCTGGCACTGGCTGTTCTGGCTCCCCGCCGTGCTCGTCGTCATCGCACTGCTCGGCGCGGTCTTCGGCATGCCGGAGTCGCCCGTGCGCAAGCCCGGCCGCCTGGACATGGTCGGCACGTTCGTCCTCGCGGTGTCGCTCGTCGCGATCCTGCTCGCCGTCAGCGAGGGCGAGACCTGGGGCTGGGGCGACGGCAAGACCATCGGCCTGCTGGTCCTCGGCGCCGTCGCACTGGTCGTGTTCGTCCTCGTCGAGCTCCGGGTCGCCGAGCCGCTCATCGACGTCCGGCTCTTCGCGGTCCGCGGGGTCTGGACCGCCCACGTCGTCGCACTCGTCTTCGGGTTCGCGATGTTCGGCACCTTCGTCCTCGTGCCGACGCTCCTGCAGCTCCCGACGGCGCTCGGCTACGGCTTCGGCAAGGACGTCACCCAGGCCGGTCTGTTCCTGCTGCCGACCGTCGTGATGATGGTCGTCGCCGGGCCCATCGCGGGCATCCTGGTGCGAAAGGTCGGCCCGAAGCCGCCGATGCTCATCGGCGGGTTCGCCATCGTCGCCGCGTTCCTGCTGCCGGCGATCGCACACGCCGAGCTGTGGCAGGTGGTGGCCTCCGGCGTCCTGACCGGCATCGGGATCGGCATGGCCCTCGCCGCCTGCTCGAACGCGATCATCGAGAGCGTCCCCGCGAACCAGACCGGTGAGGCCATCAGCGCCAACACGGTCGTCCGCACCATCGGCTCGAGCGTCGGCACCGCCGTCATCGCAGCGCTGATCACCTCGCACAGCACGCCGCAGGGGCTGCCGACGGACGACGCCTTCACGATCGGGTTCTGGGCGTGCACCGGTGTGGCGGTCGTGGCCGTGCTCGCCGCACTCGCCGCGCCGTCGATGCGCGCCCGCCGCGCAGCGGCCGCCGCACGTGGGATCGACGACCTCGAGGAGGTCAGCGAGTAGGGCCGTGGGCCCGACCACCCGGGAGGCCCGTCCGGCGTCGTCGACGCGGGGCGGGCCTCCCGTCCGTTGCACAACCTGGGAACGCACCGGGCGCACGCGAGCCAGCGTGACGATCATCGGACCAGCCGCGTCCCGTCAGGGGACGCGCACCGCCGCGCCCGGACAGGAGACCCCCATGAGCAGCACCGACCACGACGACACCACCGCTCCCGGACGGCCGTCGTTCCGCGACACGGTGACCGCCGGTCTCGTGCAGAAGGCCCTCGAGCCGGTGCTGCGCGCCGTGCGTGACGAGGTCGCCTCGGCTCGGCGCGAGATCGGCGAGCGCGCGAGCGGTGCGAAGACCGGGCTGGTGCTCACCGGGGTGGCCGTCGCGTTCGCCGTGACGACCCTGGTCGCGCTGGCGGGCTTCGCGGTGGCGCTGCTCGCCCTGGCGCTGCCGCTGTGGGCGGCGACCGGGATCACGTTCGTCGTGTTCGCGATCGTGACCGCGATCCTGTTCGTCGTCGGCCTGCGCGGGATCCGGCGGGGTGTGCCGCCAGTGGCGAAGGACACGATCCAGGCGGCGAAGCAGCGGGTGACGCACGCGGCGGACGCCTCGACGGACAGCGCCGCGCGCGACTGACGGACCCGACGGACCGGCTGCGCGCGACTGACCGGGCAGGCGGCTCCGCTACATGGCCAGGGTCATGCCGACCACGGCGACGGTCATCGCGAAGACCTCGCCGCTGCGGACGGCCCGCCGGTCCTCACGACCCCACTCGTACCGGAGCAGCCAGCCGCTGAACGCGCAGTAGCCGATCACGCCGGCGCCGAGCACCGCGGACAGTGCGATGCCGTGCCCGGCGTGGTCGCCGGCGACCCCCGTCGCGTGCCCCGTCAGCAGCATCCCCGCCATCACGACGGCGGAGAGCGCGCGGTGAACGTCCATCGGCTCCGCGCGGCGACCGTCGGGGCGGCGGCGACGCATCACGGGCAACGGCGC
This sequence comes from Curtobacterium sp. MCPF17_003, assembly GCF_003224385.1. Taxonomy (NCBI): domain Bacteria; kingdom Bacillati; phylum Actinomycetota; class Actinomycetes; order Micrococcales; family Microbacteriaceae; genus Curtobacterium; species Curtobacterium sp. MCPF17_003. The sequence goes on from NZ_QKLC01000017.1 coordinate 4,579, forward strand.
GAGCAGGAGCAGGAGGGTCGAGGCGAACAGGGTCCACACCGCTCCGGCGTCGACGACGGGCATGAGCATCGCGACGAGCATCACGCCCGCCGGCACGATCACGCCCGGACGCGGGCGGTAGCGGTCACCGACGATGCAGCACACGGACGCGAACTGCGGCACGACGAGCATGGCGTCGGCGACGGTCTCGTGCACGTGGGGTGTCCTCGGTGCGGCGGAGGAGAGCGGGTGGGGTCAGTCCTCGGCGCGGGCAGCGGCCTTGGCGGCGCGCTCCTGCTTCACGCGGGCGTTCTCGGCGTGCACGGCGGCCTGCGTCGCACGTTCGCGGACGAGCCACTCGGGCTTCTGCTCGAGCAGCGTCTTGATGTCCGCCGTCGTCAGCGCGTCGTCGATCCCCGCACGGCTCAGGCCGGAGATGGAGATGCCGAGCTTCTGCGCCACAACGGGTCGCGGGTGCGGGCCGTCGCGGCGGAGGTCCTCGAGCCAGGTCGGGGGTTCGGTCCGGAGCTCGTCGAAGGCGGTCCGCGTGAGGGGAGCGCTCTGGAAGGACTCCGGAGCGGCCGTCAGCAAGATGCCGAGCTTCTTCGCAGCCGTCTCGGGCTTCATGGTCTGTTCCTGCGCCATGAGGACAAGGGTACGGCCCCTATGCTCGTCTGCATGACCGCGGCTCTCACCATCGCCTTCGTGCCGGGGGTCTCCCCCGCAAAGTGGGCCCGTGTCTGGCGGGAACGCTTCCCCTCCATCGAGCTCCGGCTGCGGCCGATCGGTGCCGACGACGTCGACGACACGCTGGCCGGCGAGGCCGACATGGTCTTCGCACGCATGCCCGTGTCCGAGCAGCACAACGCCATCCCGCTCTGGACCGAGACGGCCGTCGTCGCGATGCCCAAGGACTCCCCCCTCGCCGAACTCGCCGAGGTCGACCTCGCCGACGCCGAGGTCCACGTGATCGACGCCGGCCCGGTGCCTGCCGACATCGACGGATCGCTCGACCTGGTCGAGGCGAACGTCGGCGTCGTCGTGCTCCCCCAGTCACTGTTCCGCGCCGCCAGCCGCAAGGACCTGGTGGGCCGTCCGCTCATGAACGCCGAGGGCACGCGCATCGCGCTGGTCTGGCGGGACGAGGACGCCACCGAGACCACCGAGGAGTTCATCGGCGTGGTGCGCGGGCGGACCGCCAACAGTTCGCGCCAGCCGGGAGGCACGGATCGCGACGACGACAACGGCTCGCGTCCGGCTCGTGGCGGTGCCAAGGCCGGGTCGGCTGCCAAGGGTGGGTCGAGTGGGTCGGGTGCGTCGGGGGCGTCGGGCTCCAGGGGCGGCTCCGCCGGCGCCGGCGCCGGCGCCGGCGGCAAGGCCAAGGCCAAGTCGCCCGGCAGCGGCAAGTCCGGCAGCGGCAAGAAGTCGAACACCGGCAAGGGGCCCACGCCCGGTCGCGGCAAGATGCGCGGCAAGCCGAGCCGGGGTTCCAAGGGCAACCGATGACGGACACGCGGCTGGTCGTGATGCCGGCCACACGTCTGCCGGCCTGGCTCGAGAGCACGATGGCCGAGTACGTCGAGTCACGGATGCAGGCGGGCGAGACCCGCGAGCAGGCCGAGGCGAACAAGCAGCAGTCACTCGACCGCTGGTTCCCGGGCGGCTCCCCCGCTGACGGACACCTGGTGTGGGACGTCACCGATCAGGACCACACCGTCATCGGGTACCTGTGGATCGGACCACTCACGCCGGGCAGCACCGATTGGTGGGTGTTCAACGTCGAGATCGACGAGGCGCACCGGCGCCGCGGGCACGCCCGTCGGGCGCTCGAACTCGGGCACCGTGCCGCCGCCGAGAACGGTGCGACGAGCATCGGGCTGAACGTGTTCGGCTACAACACGGGGGCGCAGGAGCTCTACGCGGCGCTCGGGTACCAGGTGACGTCGGCGCAGATGCGCAAAGCCCTGGTCTAGCGCAGGACGGCGGCTCGGGTCACCGCCCGGTCACAACACCCCGCGTGCATGGCCCCGAGCGGTCACGAAGTGTCGACTGGCCGCGCCCGGAACGACGCGTCGTGACCACTCGGCGGAGCCCAGCGGGGATTCGTGACCGTGCGCAGGTCCGCATCAGTGCAGGACCGCTGCGGCTGCGCGGGTCACCCTCGCGCCGCGCGCTTCCTCGGCTGCTGCGCGGGCCCGGGTGACGACGGCGGCGTCGGCACGCTCGGCGGATCCGTGGTCGAACGGCGGTTGCGGGTCGTACTCGATCTGCAACTGGATCGCCTCGGCCGCGGGCCGTCCGGCGAGCTCAGCCGCGAGCCACAGCGCCATGTCGATGCCCGCACTCACCCCGGCGGCGGTGACGACGGCGCCGTCCCGGGCGACCCGGACGTCCACCGGCTGCGCGCCGAAGGCTTCGAGCATCGGCTTCGAGGCCCAGTGGGTCGTCGCGCGTCTGCCGGCGAGCAGCCCGGCGGCGCCGAGCACGAAGGCGCCGGTACACACCGAGGTGATCCACGTCGCGTCCCGGGCCTGGCGCCGGACGAAGGCCACGACCGTGGGGTCCAGCATCGCGTCGAAGGCACCGTCGCCGCCGGGCACCACCAGAACGTCCGCAGCGCTCGCGTCGGTGATCGTCACGGTCGGGACGAGTGACAAGCCGCAGTCGCTCGGCACCGGGTCGAGCGTCGCCGCCACGTACTCCACGCGTGAGCCGGGCACGCGGCTGAGGACCTGCGCCGGACCGGTCAGGTCGAGCTGGGTCAGGTGCGGGAACAGCAGGAACGCGATCCGGATCTCATCGGCCATGCCGCGACCATAGTCCCGGCCCGCGCACCCCGCCCCTGCCGCTTCCTTCCGTCAGCTCCAGACCCCGGAGGTGCCGCGCCGGTGGCTGCCCATCAGGTGGGTGTCGACGATGCCGAGCGCTTCCATCAGGGCGTACATCGTCGTCGGTCCGACGAAGGCGTAGCCGCGCTTTCGCAGCGCCTTCGACAGGGCGAGGGATTCGTCCGACTTCGTCGGGACCTCGGCGGACGACCGCGGCTCGGGCGTGGACGCCGGCCGGAACGACCACACGAAGTCGGCGAGCCCGCCGTCCTGCCGCAGCGCGATCGTGGCGTTCGCGTTGGTGATCGTCGCGAGGATCTTCGCGCGGTTCCGGACGATCCCGGCGTCGGCCATCAGCCGTGCGACGTCGTCCTCGCCGAAGGCCGCGACGGTGTCGGCGTCGAAGTCGGCGAAGGCTGCACGGAACGCCGGTCGTTTCGCGAGGATCGTGCGCCACGACAGACCCGACTGGAACGCCTCGAGCGAGAGCCGCTCGAACACCCCGCGTTCGTCGCGGACGGGCATGCCCCACTCGGTGTCGTAGTACTCGCGCAGGAGCTCGTCCGACGACGCCCAGACCGGCCGGGCGAGGCCGTCGTCGCCGGTGACGAGGTCGGGCACGGGCGGGGCGTCGACGGGCTCGGTGCTCATGCGACCATCCTGGCGGGCGCCGCCGACAGCGCCTGGCTCACTCGGCGGGCGGGCCGTCCTGCGTCGCCTGCTCGTCCATCCACACGTACTCCCAGCGGTGTCCGTCCGGGTCGGTGAAGCTCCGCTGGTACATGAAGCCGAGGTCCATCTCCGGGCGGTCCTCGGTGCCGCCGGCGGCCACCGCGGCGTCGACGACGCGGTGCACTTCTTCCTTCGACGGGGCACTGAGCGAGTTGATGACCTCGATCGTGTCGGCGTCGGCGATCCGCTTGTCGGTGAACTCCGCGAACTTCGCGGTGGTCAGGATCATCACGTAGATGGCGTCACTCACCACCACGCACGCCGCGGTGTCGTCGCTGAAGGCCGGGTTGATCGAGTAGCCGAGCGCCTCGTAGAACGCCTTCGAGCGTTCGAGGTCGGCAACGGGCAGGTTGATGAAAACCATCGTGTCCATGGCGGTTCCTTTCGTCACGTTCAACCTGGACCCACCTGGATCAGCACGCAACCGTTTCGTGGGGGAACCAACCGGTACACAATATGCTGGTCCGATGCAGGCGTACGTCGATGAGTCGGAACCCGGTGGTGGACGGGACCACGCCGCGTACGTCCTCGCCGCGGTGATCATGCGGACCAATGGCGAGGACGAAGCCCGCGAGGCGATTCGACGGGCGACCCCTCGGCGGATGCGGAAGCTGCACTGGTACGAGGCGCTCGGAGAACAGCGCCTCTCATGGCTCGACCTCCTGCGGCATGCCGTCGCCATCGTCGTCATCCATTACACCGGTCGTCCGGCCCGGACGGAACGCCGTCGCAGGCGATGCCTGGGAGCGCCTCGCTTGGGAGCTCGATCAGCGCGGAGTCAGTCGCGTGGTCTTCGAGTCGCGCGGGCCGGCGCGGGACGCAGGTGATGCTTCGATGATGGACTCTCTCCGCGCTCGGGGCCTCGGCGCCGAGTTGCAGTACGAACACGTCCGAGGCGGCTTGGAGCCGCTGTTGTCACTCGCCGACATCGCCTGCGGGATGCACGTGCACGGCGCCGAGAGCGAGCACGTGCGAGTGGAGGTCGTGCGGGCCGAATGACCGCCCGGGCAGCGCAAAACCCCGGTCCCGCGCTGGCTGCAGGATACTCCGGGGCTCACTTTCGAACGAGCAGCACCCGATCGACATATCAATGCTACCCGCCATGCAAGGCTCCGGTCAAGGCGTCCGCCGCCCAGGCTGGAAACGACGAAGTCGCTGTCGTCCGACAGCGACTTCGTCGTTCCACGTCAGGCCGGGACGCCCGACCCGGGCGCCTCAGGCCAGTTCGCGCCCTTCGCCCGCGGCACGCTGGTCCGCCTCGGCTTCGGCCTGGCCGATGATGTCCTCGGCGGGCACCGGGTTCAGGCGGTCCCAGAGGAAGAACAGGCCACCGCCGACGAGCAGCGAGATCCCGACCCACAGGTTGATGTGGATCCCGCCGGTCTTCTCGGGGTCGGTGTTCCAGTGCACGATCCCGACGATGGTCGTGATCACGCCGTAGAGCACGAACAGGCCGCCGAGGATGCGGCGCAGGTCGAGTCGGCGGGTGGAGCGGACCAGGGCAGCCTTCTGCTCCTCGGTCATCGCGCCGGGGGTGGTGGTGTCACTCATGAGAAGTGGTCTCCTTCGCGGATCAGAGGAACGGGAGGTACAGGACGACGCAGAGCACGAGCGCGACGGTGCCGAGCAGGGCGGGCGAGCGGTACCAGGCGGTGTCCGTCGCGACCGAGTCGCCGTGCAGGTCGATCTTGCCGACTCCGTAGACGAGCCCGCCGAGCTCCTTCTCGTCCTTCGGCTTGGTGAGCATCGAGACGACGAAGCCGACGACGAGCACGGTGACGAACGAGATGATCGCGCCGTACAGGGTCTCAGCGGTGGCGGTGGCGAACAGGTCCGGGTTGACCAGGTAGGCGATCCAGGTGATCGTCGGGGTCACGATGCCGAGCACGTAGCCCCACAGCGCACCCTGCGTCGTCATGCGCTTCCAGAGCAGGCCGAGGATGAACACGGCGAACAGCGGTGCGTTGAAGAACGAGAACAGCGTCTGCATGTACGTCATGATGTTCGACGCCTGGGCCGCGATGAACGCGGTTGCGATGCCGACCACGACGCCGACCACTGTGACCCAGCGACCGGTCTTCAGGTAGTGCAGGTCGGGCATGTTCGGGCGGATGTAGCGCTGCCAGATGTCGTAGGTGAAGACGGTGTTGAACGACGAGACGTTCGCCGCCATGCCGGCCATGAAGGACGCCAGCAGACCGGTCACCGCGATGCCGAGCACGCCGGTCGGCAGGTACATCTGGATGAGCTTCGGGATCGCGTCGTTGTAGGTCAGCGTTCCGTCTGCGAACTGGTTGCCCACGACGGCCGCGGCGATGAGGCCGGGGATCACGACGATGGCCGGGATGAAGAGCTTCGGGATCGCGGCGATGAGCGGGGTGCGCCGGGCCGCCGACATGTTCTTCGCCGAGAACGCGCGCTGCACCTCGGTGAAGTTCGTGGTCCAGTAGCCGAACCCGAGCACGAAGCCCAGGCCGAGCACGATGGCGAGCCAGTTGGCGCCGATCGGGTTGGTGACGTCACCGAAACCGGTGCCGGCCCAGGCCTGCAGGTGCTGCACGCCCTGGGTCTCGGTGATGGCCTTCGACAGGCCGTCCCAGCCGCCGACGCGGTGCAGACCGACGATCGTCAGCGGGATGAGGCCCGCGATGATCACGAAGAACTGCATGACCTCGTTGTAGATCGCGCTCGAGAGCCCGCCGAGGGTGATGTAGACGAGCACGAAGCCGGCGGAGACGATGATCGCCAGCCACTCCGGCCAGCCGAGCATGGCCTCGATGACGATGGCCATCGCGTAGAGGTTGATGCCCGCGATGAGCACGTTCGACACCGCGAACGCGATCGCGTTCACCAGGTGCGGCGCCTTGCCGAAGCGGCGCAGCATGAACTCCGGCACGGAACGGACCTTCGAGCCGTAGTAGAACGGCATCATCACGAGGCCGAGGAACACCATCGCGGGCACGGCGCCGACGAGGTAGTAGTGCAGGGTGGCCATGCCGATCTGGGCACCGTTGGCCGCCATGCCGAGGATCTCGGTGGCACCGAGGTTCGCGGACACGAACGCCAGGCCCGTGATCCACGCCGGCATCGAGCGGCCGGACAGGAAGAAGTCCATGCTCGTCCGGACCTGCTTGCGGGCGGTGAACCCGATCCCGATGACGACCGCGAAGTACACGATGATCATCAGGTAGTCGACCCAGCCCAAGTCGAGCCGGATCCCTTCGTTCGCTGCAGCGAGAACCATTCACATCTCCACGTCAGTGTGTTGCAGTCGACAACTCTGCCGACCCGGACGGAGACGTTACACCGGTTTGTGACCGTTCACATAGCCAGCACATGCATCGTCCGAGCCGCGCAACGCTCCCCCGGTTCGCTACGCTCGGCCCATGACCGACGCGTCGCGCATCCTCGTCCTCAACGGCCCGAACCTCGACATCCTCGGGCGCCGCGACCCGGAGCAGTACGGCACCGTGACGCTCGCCGAGATCGAGGCGATCGTGCACACCGAGGCAGCCGTGCACGGGCTCGAGGCCGACTTCCGCCAGACGAACCGCGAGGGCGAGCTCGTGGAGTGGCTGCACGAGGCGCTCGACGACTTCGCCGCGGTCGTCATCAACCCCGCTGCCTACGCGCACACCTCGGTCGCGCTGCACGACGCGGTGGAGGCCCTGTGGGTCCCCGTCGTCGAGGTGCACCTGTCGAACACGTGGAAGCGCGAGCCGTTCCGCCACGTCGACCACGTCGCCACCGCCGCGACGGCGGTCATCGCCGGCGCGGGCGCCGACGGCTACCGCCTGGCGGTCGCGCACGTCGCGTCCCTGCTCGGCTGAGCAACAGGCGGACGGGAGGCCCGTGGCGGACCCGCCACGGGCCTCCCGTCCGACACCCGACGCGCCCCGGACCGCCTTCGCCTACGGGATGACGACGAGCTTGCCGACGGTGTGCCCGCGTTCCGCGGCCGTGTGCGCGGCCCGCGCCTCGTCGAGCCGGTACCGGCGCTCGACGTGCAGCGAGAAGCCCGGCAGGGCTGCGGCCTCGACGAAGCCGTCGCGCGGATCGGTGGAGCGGTTCGCGCCCGTCGAGACGCGCGCGCCGAGCCCGGGGGCGGTGAAGTCCGAGATCGAGATCACCTGCCGGGGATCGCCGACGAGCGCGACGAGGTCACGGATGGCCCCGGCGCCGGAGAGGTCCAGCGCGCCGTCGATCCCGCTCGGCGCCACCGCGCGCACCCGCTCGACCAGTCCGGGCCCGTACGTGACCGGGACCGCTCCGAGGCCCTCGAGGTACGCGTGGTTCCGCTCGCTCGCCGTCCCGACCACCTGCAGCCCGCGAGCCCGGGCCAGCTGCACGAGCGCCGAACCGACGCCACCTGACGCGCCGCTGAGCAGGAGCGTGCCGTGCTCGAGGCCGATCTCGGTGAGGAGCCGGTTCGCCGTCTCGACCGCGACGCCCCATCCGCCGGCGTCGGCGGCGTCCACACCGGCGGGGACCAGCGCCCACCGGGTCAGCACGGCCTGCTGGGCGAGCGTGTCCCGTCCGGTGCCGAAGACGGTGTCGCCCGGCACGACGTCGGTCACGTCGGTGCCGACCTCGACGACGGTCCCGGCCGCGTCGAACCCCGTGCCGGACGGTGCGGCGAGCGCTGCACCCGCGGCCATCGCCCCGGAGCGGATCTTGGTGTCCAGCTGGTTGATGCCGGCACCGGCGACGTCGATGACGACCTCGGCGGGCCCGGGGCGAGGCACGCCGACGTCCACGACCTCGAGGACGTCCGGTGACCCGTACGCGGTGAACTGCACTGCCTGCATGGTGTCTCCCTGGTGCTTCGTCGGCGGCGTCAGCGGGCGGGCGTGAAGTGGACGGCCTGCAGCCACCGGTCGAGCGTCCAGGTGTCCGGCGCGATGCGGCGGACCTGGTCGAGGTCGGCCTGGTAGGCGGGCGTCTCGGCGAACCACCGGAACATGGCCTGCATGTCGTCCTGCCCGTCCATCACGGCCAGGGGCAGCGCCTCGTACCGGGCGGGCATGCCGGTGTGCTCGGCGAAGGCCGCGGCGATCTCGCTGCCGGTACGGGCGTCGCCGGCGATCTCGATCGTGGCCGGGACGGCGTCCGGATCGAGCAGTGCCGTGGCGGCCACGGCGCCGACGTCGCGCGCCGCGATCATCTGGAGCACGACGTCGTCGGGGAACGGCAGGCGGAGGACCAGGGTGCCGTCCTCGGTCGTCGGCGCGAACCAGCGGAAGTTGTCCATGAAGAACACCGGACGCACGATCGTGGTGACCAGCCCCAGGGCGACCAGGTGCTCCTCGACGCGGTACTTCGAGTCGAAGTGCGGCACGTGGGAGTCGCGCTCAGCACCGCCGACCGAGCTGAAGACGACGCGGGGCACGCGTGCCGCCGCAGCGGCGTCGGCCAGTGCGATGCCCTGGGCGGTCTCCCCAGCGGTGTCGGCGTCCTGCATGCCCCCGGGTGGCGTGGTCATGAACCAGAAGGCGTCGACGCCCTCGAGCGCAGCGGCGAGCGAGGCGGCATCAGCGACGTCGACACGGGCGAGCTCGACCCCGCGTTCGGCGAGCGCGGCGGCCTTCTCGGAACCGGTGTCGCGGATGAGTGCGCGCACGGTGGCGCCGCGTGCCAGCAGCGCGTCGGTGACGGCACCGCCCTGGCTCCCGGTGGCGGCGAAGACGGCGATGGTGGGGGTGGATCCTGTCGTCATGGTTGACTCCTTCGTGTTCGATCGTCGGGTAGAAGCTAAGCCGACTAATGATTATTCCGGAAGGACTCGGATGGACTCCCCAGGCAGCCCCGAGCGCCCTGCGACCCCGATCAGCTCGCTGATCCCCGCGGTGGCCAAGGCACACCGGAAGCTCGCCGGCTCGTTGCTGCAGGCCGTCGGTCTCGCCGCCGGCCAGGAGTTCGTGCTGATGGAGCTGTGGAGGGAAGCCCCGCTGTCACAGGCGGACCTGACGCGTCGGTTGTCCGTGGAGCCACCGACCACGGCGAAGGCGCTCGCGCGGCTCGAGAAGCTCGGACTCGTGAACCGCGAGCGCTCGACGGCGGACCGTCGGATCGTCCTCGTGTCACTCACCGCCGCCGGCCGCGCGCTCGAGGAGCCCGTCGCGGCCGTCTGGGACTCCCTGGAAGCGCAGACGACAGCAGGCCTGACAGCGAGCGAGCAGGACGTGCTCCGGGGCCTGCTGACCCGACTCGGCGACACCCTGGCCGCCGAGCCCTCCCCTGACCGCAGCTAGGCCGCGTCCGTCGTCTGCGTCGCCGGCATCTCGGCCAGCAGCTCCCGCACGCGCGGCACCACGGTACCGCCGTAGAGCTCGACGGAGCGCAGGCGGGCGCGCATCGACTGGGCCCCCGAGGTGTAGATCATGTCGAACCGACCGACGCCCATCGCGTGCACGGTCCGGGCGATCTTCCGGGCCACGGTCTCGGCGGACCCGATGTACATCGAGCCGGACCGTACCTCGTGGTCGAACTCGGCCCGCGTCACCGGCGGCCACCCGCGCAGCGCTCCGATCCGGTCGCGGACGACCTTGTAGTGCGGGTACCACGCCTCGAGCGCTTCCTCGTCGGTGTCGGCCACGAACCCGGGTGAGTGCATGCCGACGGGGTGGGCGGTCGTCCCGAACTCCTCCGTGGCACGGCGGTACAGGTCCAGGAACGGCAGGAAGCGCTCCGGCTGCCCGCCGATGACGGCGAGCATCAGGGGGAAGCCGTACTGGGCGGTGCGCACCACGGACTGCGGTGACCCGCCGACGCCGACCCAGGTCCGGAGCCCGTGCTCGGTCTTCGGGAACACGTCTGCGTCGACGAGTGGCGCACGGGTCGTGCCCGACCAGGTGACGGGTGTCTCGCGCAGCAACCGGGCGAACAGTTCGATCTTCTCCTCGAACAGCACCTCGTAGTCGGTCATGTCGTAGCCGAAGAGCGGGAACGACTCGGTGAAGGACCCGCGACCGAGGATCACCTCGGCCCGTCCGTTCGACAGCGCGTCCACCGTCGCGAAGCGCTGGAACACACGGACCGGATCGTCAGAGCTCAGCACCGTGACGCCCGAGCTGAGACGGATGCGCTCGGTCGCCGTCGCCAGGCCGGCCAGGACGGTCTCGGGCGAGGAGACCGAGTACTCCGGCCGGTGGTGCTCGCCCACCGCGAAGACGTCGACGCCGAGCTGGTCCGCCAGGACCGCCTCGTCGACGAGCTGCCGGATCGACCTCGCGTGACCCACCTGGGCGCCGTGGTCATCGGTGGGGACGTCCCCGAACGTGTCGAGGCCGAAGGTGATGTCGGACATGGTGGCCCTCATTTCATTGACGTGTCAATCATGTAATTGACGCGTCAATCATCTGCGGATATGGTCGGCTTGTCAACGATGGAGGCACCGTGCACGGAACCGACGAGCACCGACCCGGACGGCGATCACCGAACGCGGACGAACTGGCGACCTGGCGCGCCTACGTCGAGGCGTCGGAGCGCGTCCGGCGCACACTGTCGACGGCGTTCCTGGACACCTCGGGGATCTCCCCCGGGGACTACTCGGTGATGCTCGCCCTGAGCGAGGCCGAGGACCGCACCCTGCGGTCGTCGGACCTGGCGACGGGGATCGGGTGGGAGCGCAGCCGCCTGTCGCACCACCTCAAACGCATGGAGGAACGCGGGCTCGTGCTCCGGGGACGGGTCGGCGGTGACGCTCGCGGCGCCGCCGTCACCCTGACCGGCACCGGGGCGAGCGTCTTCCGCAGTTCGTCCGCCGCGCACCTCCGGCTGGTCCGCCAGGTGTTCGTCGACGCGTTCACACCCGACCAGCTCGAGACCATGCGAGCACTCACGGCCACCCTGCACCACCACCTCGACCAGCGGGACGCCGACGCCGATCGCCCCGACGACCACGACTGAACCACCGCGCACCACGCTCACCACGCTCACCAACAGGAAGACACCCCATGCTCATCGCACTCTGGATCATCTCCGGCCTCCTCGCCTTCGCCTTCCTCGGCGCCGGCGTCCTGAAGCTCGTCCGCCCCCGATCGGCGCTGATCGACGGCGGGATGCCCTGGGCCGCAGACTTCTCCCCCGCCGCGATCAAGCTGATCGCGGCCCTCGAGGTCGTCGGCGCCCTGGGCCTCGTCCTGCCGCTGCTCACCTCGACCGCTCAGGTCCTCACCCCGATCGCCGCTGTCGGGCTCGCCGTGCTGATGATCGGGGCGGTCGTCGTGCACGCCCGGCGACACGAACCCGTCGTGCCGCCGCTCGTCCTGGCCGTCCTCTCCGTCGCCGCGGCCGTGCTCGGCTTCACGACGGTGGCCGGATGACGGGCGCACCGCGGACGGACTCCTCACAGGCGCACGACGGCGACGACTCAGGCCACCCCGACGACCTGGACGGCACCGCCGTGCAGGAGCACGCGATGGAGGTCGCGGCCGGTCTGCCAGCGGTGACCCACGAGCACCCCTTCGGCCCCGACTGGGAGGTCTTCAAGGTGGTCGGCAAGGTGTTCCTGCTGGTCACCGAGGTCCCGGGAGAGCCCGTCGTGGTCCTCAAGGCCGAGCCGGAGCACTCCGAGGCCCTGCGACAGGAGCGGGACACCGTCACGCCCGGCTACCACATGAACAAGGAGCACTGGATCACGCTCCACGGCGGGGCCGGCGTCACCGAGGCGTTCGTCGGCGACCTCGTCCGCAACTCGTACGAGCTCGTCGTCGAGACCCTGCCGCAGGCGCGACGGCCCGTCCGCAGCGGACGACGTCACCGACCGGACTGAGCGGACCGCGGGTCAGAAGTCCGCGGGACGGGGCACGTCGGCGACCCCGGCGGTGGCGAAGCCCCCGCGGATGAGCGGCACGGCCCTACGGACGGCCTGGTCGATGCGGAGCTCCAGGTCCACGCTCGCGATGTCGTACCCACCCTCGCGCTTGGTGAAGTCCCGCTCGTTGCCGAAGACCCCGAGCGGCAGGGTCGTGGACTGGAAGAACCCGAACAGCGGGCGCATCTGGTGCTCGACGAGCAAGGCGTGCCGGTCGCTGCCACCGGTGGCGGTCAGGAGCACCGGGGTGTCGACGAGGTCGTACTGCCCGACCCAGTCGAAGAACAGCTTGAAGGCGCCGGAGTAGGCCGCCCGGAAGGCCGGGCTGCCGACGACGAGCACGTCCGCGGCCTCCACCGTCTCGAGGGCCCGGCGGGTGCGGTCGGACATCGTCTCGCGACCCGAGGCCGCTCCGAGGTCGGCGAGCAGCGGGCCGATCTCGATCGTCTCGGTCCGGGCGCCGTCGATCTCCTCGGCCAACCGGGCCACCGTCGCCGCGACCAGGGTCGAGGTCCGCGAGGGGTCCGATGGGCTGCCACTGACGCCGACGACCAGTTCTCCGCTCATGCGGTCGATGCTCACACGCTGCCGGGGCGGGCGGCACGTTCGTGACGACATGTGTCGGGTGCCAGTCGGTCCGGGTAGCGTCCGCGCCATGCAGACCTTCCTGCCGTACGCCGACTTCCGGGCATCCGCCGAGGTCCTCGACGACCGGCGGCTCGGCAAGCAGCGGGTCGAGACCCTGCAGGTGATGCGCGCACTGACGCTCCCCGACTACGGCTGGCAGCACCACCCGGTGACGGCGATGTGGCGCGGCTACCGCCCGGCGTTGATGGCCTACCAGGAGGCCACGTGCCGCGTCTGGGCCGAGCGCGGGTACGCCGACACGTGCCTCGAGAAGACCCTGCTCGACCTGGGCCGTGTGCCGGAGGACCTGGCGGCGTACGAGCGCGGTGACGTGCCGATCCCGCCGTGGAACGACGACGAGGCCCTGCACGTCTCGCACCGCTCGAAGCTCGTGCAGAAGGCGCCGGAGCACTACCGGGAGCTGTTCCCCGACGTGCCGGACGACCTGGACTACGTCTGGCCGGGGACCCCGGCACCGGCGACGCACACCGCCTGATCGTCAGGCGACCGGGATCCAGCGACCACCCTCGCGCCGGGTGACGACGTCGGAGCGGATCTCGACCACGTCCTGCAGCCCGTCGACCGCGACGTCGCGGACGGCCGCGGCGACACGGTCGTCCTCGGCCTCGAAGCGCACGACCGCGCACGGGACGCCACGGAGCAGGCGGACGTCCTCGGCCTCGACCACGGCGTGTTCGCGCACGAGGGCGGCCGCGGCGGGCAGGACGGCGTCCGGTGCGGTGCCGGTCGCGAGGGCACCGATCGCCAGGGTCACGCGGTACGAGGGCATGCGACGACGCTACCGGGGAACCGGAACCCGCCGTGGGCTGCAGGGGAACCGACGCCGCTCAGGGGTGCGGACGTCGACCCACGGCGGGATCGCGGTGTACGGCGGGACACGACGACAGGGGGAACGTCGCGCCCCGCGCCGGACGTCGATCAGGGGGTCGACATCCGGTCTGGGTCCACCGCGCGGCTCGGTTCAGGGGAACCGCACGGTGGTGGACCTCAAGGGTGTTCGGTGTCCTCTCGGTACCGGTCCGTCTCGGTCGGTGCGGGCATCGACCGGGGGGCGGCGGCTGGCCGGACCATCGGGAGCAGGGCACTCCCGGCGGTCGCGAGCGCTCCGACCACGGCGATGAGCCCGAGCGGGGCCGTGCCGAGGTCGTGCTGCGCTGCCAGGGCGAGCGCGACGAGGGTGGCCGGCGCCGGCAGGAGCTGCACCGCTCGGAAGCGGTCGTCCCGTCGGGTCCTGGTCATCATCGCGTTTGCCATGACGACACTCTGACGCAGATCGGTTGTCCGCAGAAGGGGGGACACGTACCCAGAGATGGAGTAGAACGTCTAGTACACCTCAGCCGAGGTCACGGACGGTCGCCACGGCGTCGGCCACCGCTCCGACGACGACCCGGACGTCGTCGGCCGTCAGCGAGGCGTCGAACGTCAGGCGCAGCGCGGTCCGGGCCACGTCCTCGGGGACCCCGAGCGCCGTGAGCACGTGCGAGGCCTCGGTGCTGCCCGCCGCGCAGGCACTGCCCGACGACGACACGACGTCGCGCTGCTCGAGCTCGAGCAGGACGGTCTCGCCGTTGACACCCGGGAAGCAGAACGACGCGTGCCCGGGCAGTCGGTGCTCCCGCGATCCGGTGACGAATGCACCGGGGACCGCGGCGAGCACGCCGTCGAGCACCGCGTCGCGCACGGTGGTCGCCGTGCCCTCCCCCGACCGCACCGTCTCCGCCGCCAGCCCGAGGGCGGTCGCCACCGCCACGGCACCGGCCACGTCCTCGGTGCCGGACCGCCGCCCCCGCTCCTGTCCCCCGCCGTGCAGCAGCGGCTCGAGCGGGACGCCGGAGCGCACGGCGAGCACGCCGGTGCCCTTCGGGGCGCCGAGCTTGTGCCCGGACAACGACAGCGCGTCGACGCCCAGGGGCCCGAGACCGATCGGCAGCCAGGGCGCGGACTGCACGGCGTCGGTGTGGAAGCGCGCCCCGACCTCGTGCGCCACCGCGGCGAGCGCCGGCACGTCCTGCACGGTGCCGATCTCGTTGTCGGCGTGCGCGATCGAGACGAGCGTGGTGTCCGAGCGAAGGGCCGCACGCAGCACCGCCGGGTCGACGCGGCCGTCCGGTCCGACGGGCAGCACGGTGACGTCGAAGTCGTGGAAGCGGGCGAGGTACGCGCAGCTCTCCAGCACCGCCTCGTGCTCGATGGCGCTCGTGACGACGTGCCGACCGCGGGGAGCGGCGAGGGCGATCCCCTTGATCGCGGTGTTCGCCCCCTCGGTGCCGCCGGTGGTGAAGACGACCTCGGCGGGCCGGCACCCGAGCACCCCGGCGACGGCGGCCCGTGCGGCGGTGAGACCCCGCGCGGCCTCGTCCCCGAACCCGTGCGTCGACGAGGGGTTGCCGAACACCCCCGTCAGGTACGGCCACATCACCTCGAGCACCTCGCGGCGGACCGGGGTGGTGGCGGCGCGGTCCAGGTAGAACACGGTCAGTCCCGCACGGGAACCGCGACGTGCTCCGTCGGCACCGCGACGTCGATGTCGAGCCCGAGGTCGAGCGCCCGCGCCGAGTGGGTCAGCGCCCCGACCGAGATGACGTCGACGCCGGTGGCCGCGATCGCCGCGACGGTGTCGAGCGACACTCCGCCCGAGGCCTCGACGAGCGCGCGTCCGGCGACGATGCCGACCCCGGTCACGAGTTCGTCCGTGGTGAAGTTGTCGAGCATGATCGTGTCGACCCCGGCCGCGACGACGGGTTCGATCTGGTCGATGCGGTCCACCTCGACCTCCACGTGCACGGTGTGTCCGAGACGCACGCGGGCCTGGGCGATCGCGTCGCCGATGCCGATGCCGCCGGCCAGGAGCACCGCCAGGTGGTTGTCCTTGGCCAGCACGGCGTCGGAGAGCGAGGTGCGGTGGTTGTGTCCGCCGCCGCACCGGACGGCGTACCGCTCGAGCGCACGGAGGCCCGGCGTCGTCTTCCGGGTGTCGACGATCCGCGCAGCGGTGCCCGCGGCGGCCGCGACGTGGGCGGCGGTGGCCGTCGCGATGCCCGACATCCGCTGGACCAGGTTGAGGGCGACCCGTTCGGCCCGCAGCACGGCCCGCGCCGACCCGGTCACGGTCGCGAGGACGTCGCCGGCCGCGAAGTGCGTGCCGTCGGCGACGTGCACGACCGCATCGACCGCCGGGTCGACGGCGTGCATCACGGCGACGAAGACCCCACCGCCGCTCAGCACGCCGGGCTCGCGCGCGCCGAGGGTCGCGGTCGCGGTCGCCTCGGCGGGGATCAGGGTCTCGCTGGTGACGTCGCCCCAGGGCGCGTCCTCCTCGAGCGCGGTCTCGATCACGCGACGCAGCGCGTGCGGCGGGATGGTGCCGGGGTCGGTGGTCATGCGGGTACCTCCTGCGGGAAGACTGCGGAGCCGTCGGCACGTTCGTCCGTGTGCTCGTCGGGGTGTGCGTCGGTGTGGTCGACGACCCAGGCGTACGAGGCCGGGGCGGCGGGGTCGGTGTCGGGGTGGTCGGTGCGGGCGTGCGCCCCGCGGGACTCGGTGCGGGTTGCAGCGGCGAGCGCGACGAGTCGTGCCAGGTCGAGCAGCGCGCGGTCCTCGTGCTCACGCACGCCGCCGCCGGTCGGCGCGGTCAGCGCGTCGAGGTCGCGGCGTGCGCTCGCAAGCCCGACGGCGTCACGGAGCAGCCCGACACGGTCCGTCATGACGGACTGGACCGCCAGCCGGACGGCACCGACGTCGTCGAGGTGGGTCGCGCCTCCAGGCAGGGTCGGACTGGGCCCACGCCTGCCGGTTCCGGCGCGCTGCGGAGCCTGCGGAGCGGCGTGACGGCCGAGCAGGTGGGGAGAGGCACGGATCGCGTCGGCCGCTCGGGGCACGCTGGTCACGTGGAGACCGGCGTCCCCGCGCAGGCGGAGCAGGCCGGGTCGCGGTGCGGCGACCGCGTCCGCTGCGCGGACCGCGAAGACGAGTCCCTCGAGCAGGGAGTTCGAGGCGAGCCGGTTGGCGCCGTGCACCCCGGTGCAGGCGGCTTCGCCGACGGCGAGCAGTCCGGGCAGGCTGGTGCGGCCCTCGGCGTCGGTGGCGATGCCGCCCATCGAGTAGTGCGCGGCCGGTGCGACGGGGACGCCTTCGCGGGTCCAGTCGAACCCGGCGGCGCGGGTGGCCCGGGTGAGTCCGGGGAACCGCGAGACCAGGAACCCGGCGTCGAGACCGGTGGCGTCGAGGAGCACGGGCGCGCCGCCCTGGTCGCGCACCGCGGCGGCGATCCCACGGGCGACGACGTCACGCGGGGCGAGCTCGGCGTCCGGGTGCGCGTCGGTCATGAAGCGGTGCCCGGCGGCGTCGCGGAGCACGGCACCCTCGCCACGGACGGCCTCGGAGACCAGTCCCCCGTCGGGGACTGCGAGTCGGGTCGGGTGGAACTGGACGAACTCCAGGTCGGCGAGGACGGCGCCGGCGCGCCAGGCGGCGGCGACCCCGTCGCCCGTCGCGACCAGGGGGTTCGTCGTCTCGCGGTACAGGTGTCCGGCTCCCCCGGACGCGATGACGACGGCGTCCGCGTCGAGCCGGCGGGGTTCTCCGAGCAGGTCGAGGACGTCGAGGCCGACCACCGCTCCGCCGCGGACGACCAGGTCGGTCAGGCTCGTGCGCTCCAGGATCGTGACGTGCCGTCGGTGCAGTGCCGCGATGAGGGTGCGTTCGATGGCGGCCCCGGTCGCGTCACCGTCCGCGTGCACGACGCGCCACCGGCCGTGCGCGGCCTCGCGACCGCGGGCGAGGTCGTCGCCGTACCGGTCCAGTGACGCCGGGTCCGACGAGCGGTCGAAGGGCACCCCGAGCGCGAGCAGGTCGCGGACGCGGGCCGGGCCGTCGGTGCACAGGACCTCGACGGCCCGGGCGTCGGCACTGCCGGCCGCGGCGACGTGCGTGTCGGCCTGGTGCAGCGTCGCGGAGTCGTCGGCGCCGAGCGCCACCGCGATGCCGCCCTGGGCGTACGCGGTGGCGCTGTCGGCGAGTGCCCCCTTCGTCACCAGGGTGACGTCGTGCAGGGCACTCGCACGGATCGCTGCGGTCAGGCCGGCGATGCCGGACCCGACGATGACGACGTGCACGGTGGTCTCCCTCGTTCGGTCGGGTCCGCGTCTCAGCCGCGCGGCTTCGCGGCGAGCATGCGCTCGAGTGCCACCTTGGCGTCGGCCTGCACGTCGGCGGGGACGACGATCTCGTTGAGGACCTCGCCGCGGACGAGTGCCTCGAGCACCCAGGCGAGGTAGCCCGGGTGGATCCGGTACATCGTCGAGCAGGGGCAGACGACCGGGTCGAGGCAGAAGATCGTGTGCTGCGGGTACTCGGCGGCGAGCCGGTTCACCATGTTGATCTCGGTGCCGATCGCGAAGGTGGTCGGCTCGGTGGCCGCGGCGACGGTCTTCCGGATCAGGTCGGTGCTGCCGGCGTGGTCGGCGGCGTCGACCACGGCCATCGGGCACTCCGGGTGCACGATGACCTGCACGCCCGGGTGCTCGCGGCGTGCCTGGTCGATCTGGTCGACCGTGAAGCGGCGGTGCACCGAGCAGAAGCCGTGCCAGAGGATGACCTTGGCCGCTTCGAGGTCACTCGTCTCGTTGCCGCCGAGGGGCTTCCGGGGGTTCCACATCGGCATCAGGTCGGTGCTGATGCCCATCGCCTTCGCGGTGTTGCGGCCGAGGTGCTGGTCGGGGAAGAACAGGACGCGCTGCCCGCGCTCGAAGGCCCACTCGAGCACCGTCGCGGCGTTCGACGAGGTGCAGACGATGCCACCGTTGCGACCACAGAAGGCCTTGAGGTCGGCGGCGGAGTTCATGTAGGTGACCGGGATCACGGGGACGCGGCCGTCGGCGTCGGGCTCGGTGCCGTACACCGCCGTCAGCTCCGCCCACGCGGCCTCGACGCTGTCGATGTCGGCCATGTCGGCCATCGAGCACCCGGCCGCCAGGTTCGGCAGGATCACGCGCTGGTCGTCGCGCGCCAGGATGTCGGCCGTCTCGGCCATGAAGTGCACACCGCAGAACACGATCGCCTCGGCGTCGGGCTTCGTCAGGGCGGCGTTCGCGAGCTGGAACGAGTCGCCCAGGAAGTCCGCGTGCCGGACGACCTCGTCGCGCTGGTAGAAGTGCCCGAGGACGACGACCCGGTCGCCGAGGGTGGCCTTCGCCCGCTCGATGCGCTCGTGGAGCTCGTCGGTCGGGGCAGTCTTGTACTCGTCGGGCAGCACACCCTGG
This sequence comes from Curtobacterium sp. MCPF17_003, assembly GCF_003224385.1. Taxonomy (NCBI): domain Bacteria; kingdom Bacillati; phylum Actinomycetota; class Actinomycetes; order Micrococcales; family Microbacteriaceae; genus Curtobacterium; species Curtobacterium sp. MCPF17_003. The sequence goes on from NZ_QKLC01000017.1 coordinate 23,841, forward strand.
CGCGGGGCGCTCGTCGGGATGACGTCGGACATCGACGACCCCGGGCCGTACCCGGGGCGCGAGTCGAAGTCCCACGTCGGCACCGCGAGGTCGGGCGTGCAGGTGCTGCCGCCGGCCCGGCCGTTGGAGATGAGTTCGATCGTCGTGGCGATGGACACGGGGTTTCCTATCGGTTCCGCTGCTGGTGCTGATCGGCCCCGGTCCGCAGCGGGCCGTTGTCCGCGTAGGCCAGGTCGGGGTTCGAGCGGTACAGCCGGGCCGGACGGTGCCGGCCCCCGCTCGTGGTCTCGTCGGTCGGCAGGACCGCGTCGGTCTTCTCGACCTGCCGACGGAAGTTCGCGGGGTCGAGTGCTCGGCCGAGCACCGCCTCGTACACGCCCCGGAGTTCGGCGAGGGTGAAGCGGTCGCCGAGGAACGCCTGCGCGATCCGCGAGTACGACATCTTGTTGCGCAGCCGCCACAGGGCGTACTCCACGATGCGGTCGTGGTCGAAGGCGAGCGGCGGGTGCTCGTCGGCCAGGAACCACCGGACGTTCCAGTCGTCGGGCACGACGTTCGCCTCGTCCGGGTGCACCAGTGCCCAGTAGACGATCGACACGACCCGGCTCGGGGAGCGTCCGACGTCGCCGAACGCGTAGAGCTGCTCGAGGTACCGCGGCTGCACGTTGGTCGTCTCGCGGAGTCGGGCGGCCGCCGAGTCCTCCAACCCCTCGTCGTCGCCGACCCAGCCGCCGGGGAGCGCCCAGGAACCCTCGAACGGTTCGGCGACGCGACGGACGAGCGGCATCCACAGCGCCGGGGCCCCGGTGTCGGGGTGCGGGCGCAGCGCGACGATCACGGTGGAGACCGCGACGCGGATGCCTGCTTCGTCCATGGTGGAGATAGTGTCAATCTGACTCGAAGTGTTCGGGTTGAGATGACACTATCACTGTCGACACGGCGCGCTCGTCACGAGCCGGAAACAGATCGTCACGGGGCCGAAAACTCCCGACGGCCAGCCGCGGTTAGCGTGGAGGACATGACGACGGTGACGAGGGTGCATGCCGTGGTGTCGGGGACGGTCCAGGGGGTCGGCTTCCGGTACTGGACCGCTCGGAAGGCCGACGGGCTCGACCTCGTCGGCTACGCGAGGAACCTCTGGGACGGCACCGTCGAGGTCGAGGCCGAGGGACCGTCGGTCGCGGTCGACTCCCTGGTGGAGTGCCTGCGGACCGGACCACCGTCGGCGACCGTGACCGACGTCACCCTGCGCTCGGTCGTCCCGCACGGGGACGCCGACGGGTTCGCGATCCTGCACTGAGCGGACGTGAGTGGGAGCGGTGCCGGCGTCCGGCGCGCTCGGCACCGATCGTTCACCTGCGGATGTCGGAACGAAGCGGAATAATCGCATCCACTCAGGGAGTTGGCCTGTCTGCGCGTCCTGCGCCACACCCGTTCCACCCGTCGTGACCCACCAGGAGCACCCGCATGACCCAGGCCGTCGATTCCGCCCCCCGCACGGGAAGCGTCTCGCAGCCGTCCGCTGCCGAGACCCGACTCGTGATCGGGCTGCTGCTCGTCTCCGCGTTCGTCGTCATCCTGAACGAGACGATCATGGGCGTGGCGTTGCCCCGGCTCATGGACGACCTGGACATCAGCGCCGCGACCGGCCAGTGGCTGACCACCGGCTTCCTGCTCACCATGGCGGTCGTCATCCCGATCACCGGGTTCCTGCTGCAGCGCTTCAACACCCGCCCCGTCTTCGTCTGGGCGATGGGCCTGTTCTCGGTCGGCACGCTGATCGCCCTGCTCGCGCCGGGCTTCACCGTCCTGCTCGTCGGCCGCATCGTGCAGGCCAGCGGCACGGCGATCATGATGCCGCTGCTGATGACGACGGTCCTGACCCTCGTCGACCCCGCGCACCGTGGCCGCATCATGGGCAACATCTCGATCGTCATCTCGGTCGCTCCGGCCATCGGCCCGACGATCTCCGGCCTGATCCTCAACGCGTTCTCGTGGCGCTGGCTGTTCGGCTTCGTGCTGCCCATCGCGATCGCGGCGCTGGTCCTCGGCATGGTCAAGGTGCAGAACGTCTCGACGCCGCGCAAGGCGCCGATCGACGTCGTCTCGGTCGTGCTCTCCGCCTTCGCGTTCGGTGGCATCGTCTACGGGCTGTCCAGCATCGGTGAAGCCGGCGCGACCGGACCGCTCGTCCCGGTGACCGCCCTGGTCGTCGGTGCCGTCGCCCTCGCGGTGTTCATCGTCCGGCAGACGCGCCTGCAGCGCACCGACAGCGCCCTGCTCGACCTCCGCACCTTCCGCACCCGTGGCTTCACGGTGCCGATCGTCGCGATGGGCCTGAGCTTCATGGCGATGTTCGGCACGCTCATCCTGCTGCCGATCTACCTGGAGCGCGTCCTCGGACTCGAGGTCCTGCAGGTCGGCCTGCTGCTGCTCCCCGGTGGTCTGCTGATGGGCCTGCTCTCCCCCATCGTGGGTCGCATCTACGACCGCCGCGGCCCGCGCGTGCTGCTCATCCCCGGATCGATCATCGTCAGCGCCGTGCTCTGGGCGCTCTCCACCGTCGGCGTCGACACCAGCGTGTGGTTCGTCCTCGGTGCGCACGTGGTGCTGAGCATCGGTCTGGCCCTGACCTTCACGCCGCTGTTCACCGCGGCGCTCGGCGGGCTGCCCCCGAAGCTGTACTCGCACGGCAGCGCGGTGCTCGGCACGGCGCAGCAGCTCGCCGGTGCGGCGGGCACCGCCCTGTTCGTCACGCTGCTGACGATCGGTGCGGCCACCGCCGTCGAGGGTTCCGGTGCCCGTGGGGTCCAGGTGGCCACCGCCTCGGGCGTCAGCACCGCCTTCATGGTCGGCGCGATCATCTCCCTGTTCGGCATCCTGGCGTCGGTGTTCGTCCGCCGGCCCGAGGTGCCCGAAGGCGCGCCGACGCCCCCGCCCGTGCACTGACCCCGTCGCGGGCCCGCATGGCAGTGTGGGCGGCATGCGGTCGACGACGAGCGAACTCAACTGGTCCGGCACGGTCACGTACACGGCCGAACGGGTCGTCCGTCCGTCGTCGATCGACGAGGCAGCTCAGGTCGTGGCGGAGGCCGAACGGGTGCACGGGCTGGGCACCCGCCACTCGTTCAACGACGTCGCCGACACCGCGGGCATCCTGCTCGACCTGACCGGGATCCCCACGGACCTGGTCGTCGACGCCGAGCACCGCACCGTGACGCTCGGGGCCGGCACCCGGTACGGCGACGTCGCGGCCGACATCGACCGTGCCGGGTTCGCCCTGCACAACACGGGGTCCCTGCCGCACATCTCGGTCGGGGGTGCGGTCGCGACCGGGACCCACGGCTCCGGCACGACACTGGGCTCGCTCGCCACCGCGGTGCGCGCGCTCGAGGTGCTCGGTCCGGACGGCACCGCCCGGACGATCGACCGGACGGACCCCGCGTTCGACGGCGGCGTGCTGCACCTCGGATTGCTCGGCATCGTGACCCGGGTGACCCTCGAGGTCGAACCGGCCTACCGGATGCGTCAGGACGTCTACGGCGCGATCCCCTGGGACACCTTCACGGCGAACGTCGCCGAGGTGCACGCCGCCGCGTACTCCGTGTGCGCCTACACGGTGTTCGGCGACGCGATCACCGAGGTCCTGGTGAAGTCGCGCGTGCCCGACGGCGCCGACGACGTCCCGGTACCGGACGCGCTGGCCGGCGCAGCCCGGCTGCCCGGCACCCCCGGCGACGACCACCGGACCGCCCGCGACGGCTCGGTCGGACCCTGGTGGGACCGGCTGCCGCACTTCCCGATCGGGTCCGTCCCGAGCCACGGGTCCGAGGTGCAGAGCGAGCACTTCGTCCCGCTCCGGCACGCAGCGGCCGCCCTCGACGCGCTCCGGGGGCTCGCCGACCGGATCCAGCCGCACCTGCACGTCTGCGAACTCCGGACGATGGCAGCGGATCACCTGTGGCTCAGCCCGACCCAGGGCGAGGACGTGCTCTGCATCGCGTTCACCTGGAAGAAGCACCCGGCCGAGGTCGCCGCGCTCCTGCCCGACCTGGAGTCCCGGCTCGCGGTCTTCGACGGCCGACCGCACTGGGGCAAGATGAGTTCGCTCGACCACGCGGCGATCGCCGGGCTGTACCCGCGACTGGCGGACTTCCGCGAGCTCGTCGCCCGGGCCGACCCGGAGCGGACGTTCGCATCCGCGTTCGGCGAGCGGGTGCTCGGGACCTGACCCGGGCCTCCAGGCCGTGCCCAGCGTTCCGTTGCTCGCCGCTCGCCGCACCGCTCGCCGCGCCGCTCGCCGCACCCGGAACCAGGTTCTGGACACCGAACCACGGGATCGCACGGTGCTGTGTCCGGAACCTGGTTCCGGGATGCGGGAACGCGCCCGACCCGCCAGCGGTCAGATCGACGTGAACGCGAGCGGCGTGATCGTCCGCGTCTCGCCGTCCCAGTGCCGGACGCCGCCGACGTCGAGCGCCTCGGGCAACGGCACGGCGCGCAGCGCAGCAACGGCGCGCGGCAGGTCCTCGTCACGCACCCGGCGGGCCAGCGTGACGTGCGGTGACCAGTGTCCGGGCAACGAGGTCTCGACGCCGCCGGGGGCGACCGCGTGCACCTCGCCGTGGAAGGTCGTGAGCGCTGCGTCGACGACCACCGCTCGCACGAGCACCGACCGACCGGCACCCGCGGGGAAGAGCAGGAGCCCACCGAGCCGGATCGACGTCGGGGCCGGCGTTCGCAACCCCGCGGGCACGGGCAGCGAGTCCCCGGCGGCCAGGGTGACGTGCGGGGCGTTCGACGGCGACGGGTGCCGACCGAGGCTCGGCAGGTCGGCATCGATGAGGGCCTGCCAGGCGGACCGCACGGCGGCGTCCGACTCCGGGCCGAGGACGAGTTCGATGCTGCGCACGATCCGAGTCAACCAACCCGGACCGCGAGGCGTCCTGCGCCGCGTCCGTAACGCGTCCCACGACGCGCTCTGTAACGCGTCCCGTGACGCCCTCCGTAACGCGTCCCGCGACGCGCTCCGTGACGGCGATGTAACACAGCGGAACGGAACTCGCCCCGGGGGTGGACCGCACGTCACACTCGTCTCCACGCCGCGGACCACCGCGGCTCCCCCACACGCACGGCCCACGAGGAGCACCAGCATGTCCGCAGCCCCCGCACTGCCCGAGAAGCCGAAGGGCAAGCGTCCGATCGGCTGGATCGTCGCCGCCGCGATCGTCGTCGTCGCGATCGTCGTCGCCGTCATCGTCGGAGCCGTCCGCTCCGGGAGCAACGACGCCGGTGCCGCCGGCGACGCCGCCCCGAAGACCGTCACCATCGGTGTCGCGGACAAGTCGCTCGGCTACTGGAGCACCTACACGAAGCTCGCGAAGGAGAAGCTCAACGTCACCGTCAAGCTGACGAACTTCTCCGACTACTCGCTGCCGAACCCCGCGCTCAAGGACGGCCAGCTCGACATCAACCAGTTCCAGCACATCCAGTACCTGGCGGACTACAACGTCACCTCGAACGACGACCTGCAGCCGATCGGCTCCACCGCCGTCTACCCGCTGCCGCTCTACGCGACGAAGTACGACAAGCCTTCCGAGCTGCCCGCGAACGCGAAGGTCGCGATCCCGAACGACTCGATCAACCAGGCCCGTGCGCTCCTGATCCTGCAGGCCGCGGACCTGATCACGCTGAAGGACGGCGGCTCGGCGTTCTCCACCGCCGACGACATCGAGACGAAGAAGGTCGACGTCCAGCCCCTCGACGCCTCGCAGACCGCGAACGCGCTGCAGCAGGGCTCGGTCGCCGCCGCGGTCGTGAACAACAACTTCGCCACCGCCGCCGGCCTGCCGATCTCGGACGCGATCTACCAGGACGACCCCTCGAGCGCGAGTGCCGCCCCGTACGTGAACGTGTTCGCCGTCCGCGACGAGGACAAGGGGAACAAGACCTACCTCGAGCTGGCGGAGCTGTTCCAGGACGACGCCGTGCAGCAGGCCTTCGAGAAGGACCTGCCCGAGGCCGTCGCCCGCGACGAGAGCGCCTCGAAGCTGCAGGACGAGCTCGCCCAGGTCGAGCAGGACGCGAAGGCGGCCAAGCAGTAGTGCCGGTCCTCGTCGAACTCCGCGGCGTCTCGAAGCACTACCGCCGCGCCGACACCGGCGAGACCGTGGTGGCCGTCGAGGACGTCTCCCTCGACGTGCACCTGGGAGAGGTCCTCGGCGTCATCGGGTACTCCGGTGCCGGCAAGTCCACCCTGGTCCGCCTGGTCAACGCGCTGGAACTGCCGAGTTCCGGCACGGTGACCGTCGCGGGCCGCGAGCTGACGGCGATCCCCGAGCGGGACCGCCGTACGGCGCGTCGCAACATCGGGATGATCTTCCAGCAGTTCAACCTGTTCCGGTCCCGCACGATCGCCGGCAACGTCGCGTACCCGCTCAAGGTCGCCGGTGTGCCGAAGGCCGAGCGGGACCGCCGCGTCGCCGAGCTGCTCGACTTCGTCGGCCTGCTCGAGCGCGCCCATGCCTACCCGGAGCAGCTCTCCGGCGGGCAGAAGCAGCGCGTCGGCATCGCCCGCGCCCTCGCCGCGTCGCCGGACCTGCTGCTCGCCGACGAGGCGACCAGCGCCCTCGACCCGGAGACCACGTCCGAGGTGCTCGCGCTGCTCCGGCGGGTCAACCGGGAGCTCGGTGTCACCATCATCGTGATCACCCACGAGATGGATGCCGTCCGGCAGATCGCCGACCGGGTCGCCGTGATGGAGCAGGGCCGGGTCGTCGAGGTCGGGGACGTCTACGACGTGTTCTCGACCCCGAAGACCGGCGCCGCGCAGCGCTTCGTCCGCACCGCGCTGCACGACCGGCCCTCCCCCGAGACGCTCCGGCGCCTGCGGGACCGTCACCCCGGTCGGCTCGTCACGGTGCAGATCACCGACGAGGCCGGGCTGCAGAACCGCATCGACGCCGCGTTCCGCGCCGCCGGGGTCACCGCCGAGCTCGTCTACGGCGGGGTCGGGGAGATCCGGGAGCGTCGGATCGGGTCGCTCACCTACGAGCTGAGCGACGCCAGCGGCGGGCCAGGCGGGCCAGGCGGCCCCGGCGGATCGCGTGCGTCCGGTGCAACCGGTGCGCCCGGCGCCATCGACGCCGCGATCGCCGCACTCCGCGCCGACGGCGTCACGACCGACGAGGAGGCCGCCGCGTGAACAACAACTCGTTCCAGAGCGTGATCGACACGTTCGACGTCTTCCTGGCCGCCATCCGCGACACCATCGTGATGTCGCTCGTCTCGCTGGTCATCGCCGGGGTCATCGGCCTCGCGCTCGGCCTGCTGCTGTACGCGACCCGGCCGGGCAACGTGCTCGGCAACCGCACCGCGTACACGGTGCTCAACGTGTTCGTGAACCTGATCCGCCCGATCCCGTTCGTGATCTTCCTCGCCGCGATCGCGCCGCTGTCGCGGGTCGTCGTGCAGACCACGATCGGTGTCCCCGCGGTGACCTTCGCGATCTCGTTGGCCGCGGCCTTCGCGGTGTCCCGGATCGTCGAGCAGAACCTGCTGTCGGTCGACCCGGGTGTCGTCGAGGCTGCTCGGGCCTCGGGTGCGCACCCCGTGTCGATCCTGCTGACGGTGCTCATCCCCGAGGGTCTCGGCCCCCTGATCCTCGGTTACACGTTCATCTACATCGGCATCGTCGACATGACGGCGCAGGGCGCGCTGATCGGTGGCGGCGGACTCGGTGAGTACGCGATCACCTACGGCTCGCAGCGCTACGACTGGTGGGTGGTCTACGTCTCGGTGGCGGCGATCGTCGTCATCGTGCAGCTCGGCCAGTTCATCGGCAACCGCTTGGCGCGGGTGACGCTGCGTCGCTGACGCGGGCTCGCGGGGCGGTCGGGACGGTGCGGGGCGGTCGGGACGGTCGGGACGGTGCGGGGCGGTCACGACTCCCCGCTCACGTCCGCCGAGCGGTCGCGAAGTGTCGCCCGGCGGGGCTGCAGGCGACAGTTCTTGACCACTCGGCAACGCCACCGCCTGGAGGCCCGGTGCCGGTCCACGAGACCGGCACCGGGCCTCCAGTGCGTCGCCGGCGTGACGGGCGCGCCCAGCGTCGACCGCCGAGCGGTCACGACTCCCCGCTCACCTCCGCCGAAGGCGCACGAACCGTTGCCCGACGCCCCCACAACCGACAGTTCCCGACCACTCGGCGCCAAACCCGCGGCACGCCGAGCGACCTCGCCACACGCCCGACGACGCACCCACCGCCGACTGCCGAGCGGTCACGACTCCCCGCTCACCTCCGCCGAAGGCGCACGAACCGTCGCCCGACGCCCCCACAACCGACAGTTCCCGACCACTCGGCACCACGCCCGCGGCACGTCGAGCGACCTCGCCACACGCCGGGGACGCACCCGTCGCCGAGTGCCGAGCGGTCACGCCCGACGACGCACCCGGCGCCGACTGCCGAGCGGCCACGACTCCCCGCTCACCTCCGCCGAAGGCGCACGAACCGTCGCCCGCCGCCCCCGCAACCGACAGTTCCCGACCACTCGGCACCACGCCCGCGGCACGCCGCGCGGCGGCGCCACGCCCGCCGCACGCCGCGCGACGGCGCCGCCCGACGGCAGCACCGGGTCAGGCGGCGGGAGCCTCGACGGTGGTGACGGCGCCGGTCTCGCCGGGGTGCTCGTAGTGCGCACGCACCAGGATCGGGCGGTGGTCGGAGATGCCGGCCGGCAGGGTCTCGACGCCCGCGATGTGCAGGCCGACGCTCGTCGCGAAGTCGAAGTGGCCCGTGAACTTGCGGTAGCGCAGGTACGTCGGCTGGTCGGACAGCGACAGGGCGAAGCCGTGCTGCTCGATCTTGCGCCGCAGGTTCGTCTGGAACCACGGGTAGTTGAAGTCACCGACCATGACCGCGGGGACGTCCTTCGCCAGTTCGCGCAGGAACTGGTGCGCCGCTTCGATCTGCTTGCGGCGCAGGGAGTTCGTCGCGGTCAGCGGTGAGGCGTGGAACGAGGCGACGACGACCTCGGCGTCAGCCTCGGTGTCACGCAGGTGCATCGCGATGAGCCGCTCGTGCGCGGGTGCGAGGACCCGGTCGTGCAGCGACTTCTGCAGCGAGTGGATGCTGAAGTCCTGCACCTCGAAGCGGTCGTCGCGCTTGTAGATCGCGAGCCCGAGTCGGTTGGTACGGGTCGACGCGGCGAGCGAGAGGCCGCCGATCGACGGTGCGAGGTCGTTGCTGTCACACTCCTGCACGCACAGGACGTCGGCTTCGGAGGCCTCGGCCAGTGCAGCGAGCTCGCCGTTCGCGGTGTGCTCGCGGAGGTTGTAACTGACGACACGGAGCTGCGTGGGCTGCACGGTCTGCTCTGGTGCGATCGTGCTCTGCTGCTCTGGCGCGGCCATGCTGCCTTCCTGTCCGGGTGTTCCGGTCACCCTGCCGCGGTCACCGTACTCGGGTACCGCGGACGGTTGCTGAGACTGTAACGCCTGCCGGGTTTCGTCCGTGTGACCGTGACGGAAACGGACAGCGGCGGGATCAGGCGCGGACACGGCGGACCGGGCGGACGGTGTCGCCCGCTGTGCGACTCATCAGGATGCCCTCGACGCAGGCGACCACGAGCAGGGCGGCGATGACCCAGAACGCGGCCGCGTACGGTCCGTCGCCGCCCAGGCCGGAAGCCGCGCGGATGACCACGGCGGCGACGGCGACACCGAAGCCCGCGGCGGTCTGCTGCAGCGTCGAGGACAGCGTGTTCGCGGGGGTCATGTCGGCCTGCTCGACGTCGGCGAAGGCGATGGTGTTGTACGCCGTGAAGCCCACGGAGCGGGCGGCACCGCTGACGACGAGCAGCACGGCGAGCAGCCAGAACGGGGTGTCCTCGGTCATGAACGCCATCGCGACCACGGTCAGCGCGGCGACGGCCGACGACACGATGATCACCGGGCGGTAGCCGAACCAACGGAGGAACGGGGTCGTCATCGGCTTGATGCCGAGGTTGCCGACGAACACCCAGAGCACCGCGGACCCGGCGAGCACGGCGCTCCAGCCCCAGGCGTCCTGGAACAGCAGCGGGAGCACGAACGGCACCGCGGACACCGCCAGGCGGAACAGGCTGCCGCCGGCGTGCGACACCCGGAAGGTCTCGAGTCGAAACGCGTCGAGTCCCATGATCGGGTGCGGGGCGCGGCGGAAGTGCCGGATCGCGAGCCAGCAGCACACGGCGCCGAGGACCCCGGAGACGACGACCGCGGTGACCGGCACGGCGTCGAGCGCGAGCAGCGAGGCCATCACCACGAGCGAGCCGAGCCCGACGCAGGCGAGCAGCGACCCGAACCAGTCGAACGGCACGCGCTGCGCCGCACGCTCCTGCGGCACGAGCACCAGGGCGGCGACGAAGGCGATGACGCCGAGCGGGATGTTGATGAGGAAGATCCAGTGCCACGTCAGCGTCTCGACGAGGACCCCGCCGATGAACGGCGCGATGATCGGTGCGGCGAGGGCCGGCCAGGTCAGGATGGCGATGGCGGTGACGAGTTGTTCGCGCCCCGCGCTCCGGAGCACGACGAGCCGGCCGACGGGCACCATGAGCGCTCCGCCGAGACCCTGCAGGATGCGCCACAGCGTCAGCTCGACCAGCCCGGTGGACAGCGCGCACAGGGCCGACGCGATCGTGAACAGCGCGATGGCCCCGGCGAAGACCGTCCGCGAGCCGATCCGGTCGGTGAGCCAGCCGGACACCGGGATGAACACCGCGAGGGTCACGAGGTAGGCGGTGATCGCGACGCCCACCGCGGCGGAGTCGACCCCGAGGTCACGCCCCATCGCCGGGGCGGCGGTCGCCAGGATGGTGCCGTCCAGGAGCTCCATGAAGAAGGTCCCGGCCACCAGCACGGCGACCGCCGTGCTGCCCGTCCGTCGTCTGGGTGTCGTCGCCGTCGTCGTCATCGCCCACCGAGACTATGCCCGCGGACGTCCGCGCCGTCACGGACGGGCCGCCCACCGGACGCGGCACCGTGCGCGGCACCGCCCACCCGCCGGACGCCGCACCGGCCACCCGCCGGACGCGAGGCGGCACGCACGACGCGGGACGGGCCTCCGGGCGGGGTTCCGTGTGATCCTCAGGCTCGGGCCAACTACCCTGGCCGGGTGCCGACCAGACCACCCGAACGCCGAGGAACTCGCGCGTGAGCCGCACCGACAGCGCCGGTGTGGTCGCCGCGGGCACGGCCGGCGGTCGACGCCGCGTCCTGGACACCGTGGCCTCCCTGCCGGCGTGGGCGGCGGTCCTGCTCGTCTGGACGGGCGGCCGGGTCCTGTCGACCCTGTGGCTCGCGCTCGCGTACCCGCTCATCGGTCGTGCGCTTCCGGGCAACGCGATCTGGGGCAACGAGCACGGGTTCGGCGCCTTCCTGGTGGCCTGGGACGGGCAGTACTACGAGCAGATCTCGCTGCACGGGTACCCCGACGCGCTGCCGCTCGACGCCACCGGCAACGTCGCGCAGAACGCCTGGGCCTTCCTGCCGGCGTTCCCCTTCACGATCCGGGCGCTGACCGCCTCGACCGGGGTGCCGTTCGAACTCGGCGCCCCGCTCGTCGCGGTCGTTGCCGGGCTGCTCGCCACCTACCTGCTGCACCGCCTGGTGCGGGACCGCGCCGGGCACGCCGCGGCGATGTGGGCGGTCTTCTTCTTCAGCTGCGGTCCGCTCTCGTTCCTGCTGCAGGTCGGGTACGCGGAGAGCATGTTCCTCGCGCTGTCGTTCGGGGCGCTGCTCGCCCTGGAACGTCGGCGCTACGGGCTCCTGACGGCACTCGGCGTCGCTGCGGCCTTCACCCGCCCCGGCGCCCTGGCGATCCCGCTCGTGCTCGGCGTCGTCGCGCTCGTGCGGTGGGTGCGTGCACGGCGCGAGACCGGCCGGGTGTTCGAGGGCTTCCCGCTCCGCGAGCAGGTCCGGGTCGTCGCCGCGGGGCTGACCATGGTCCTCGCCGGGCTCGCCTGGCCGGTGATCGCCTCGCACGTCACCGGGACGCCGAACGCCTACCTGGAGACCGAGATGTCCTGGTGGGTGAACTTCATCGGCCGGGTGGACTTCGTGCCGCTGACGCCGTGGTTCCTCATCGCGGGTCGCTGGCTCGGCGTGGGCGGGATCCTGATCGTGGTGTTCCTGCTCGTCACGTACCCGATCTGGCTGCTCCGCCGCTCGACGCTGCGGCTCGGGCCCACGACGGTGCTGTACTCGGCCGCGTACGCGCTGTACATCTTCGCGGTGTCGCTGCCGATGGCCTCGACCCCGCGGCTGCTCATGCCGCTCGCGCCGCTGTTCGGGTCGCCCGAGCTGGTCGCGAAGCCCTGGATGCGGTGGACCTTCGTGACGGCCGCGTTGGCCGGGCAGCCGGTGCTGGTCGCGGTGCTGTGGCTGCTCGGCCCTCCGTGACCGGCTGACGCGCAGCCCGAGCAGGCACGGGCCGCGGCACCGCGCACGACGCACGAGCACCGCGCGCCCCGTCCCGACACGGCACGACGCCGCCGTCCCGACAGGACGACGGCGTCGCGTCGCGCTTCAGAGCTCGATCGTGCCGTGGTCGCCGGTGTCCGGCTGGCTCTGCTTGCCGAGCGCCGCCTTGAACATCTGCACCAGGCTGCCGACCGGCCCGGTGTCCTGGGTCCAGTACTCGACCGAGACCCCCTCGACCGTCAGGAGCCGGATCGACGGGTCCTGGCGTCCCTTCGGGAACCAGGCCTCGGCGAACGGGGACCACAGCTCGTCGACCACCGAGTCGTCGCGGGTCACGGTGGCGGTGCCGGCGATGGACAGGTACCCGCCCTGTGACTCGATCGAGACGTTGACGTGCGGGTTCCGCGCGATGTCCTCGACCTTCTCGCTGCCGTCCTGCACCAGGAACCGCAGGGTCCCGTGGAACGTCTTGTCCTGCACCGCGAGGGGCCTGGCGTGCAGGTTCCCGTCCTCGCTCACCGTGGTGAGCAGTGCCGTGTGGGCGCCGTGGACGATGTCCGAGATGGCGGCGCGCTGGTCCGTCTGTGTGTCGGTCATGGTGCTCCTTTGCGTCATGCGCCCCGCTCCGTGCGACGTGCGACCGTCGGTGCACGGGGCTGTACCGTTCCGACCAGTGTGCCCCTCCGGCGCTGGACGCGTCAGCCCGGCGCGTCCAGGTGGTCCGGTCCTGGTCGGCCTGGAGGCCCGGCGCACCTCCGCCGCGCCGCCCCCGGCCCGGCGCGTCACGGCCAGCGGGCCGTGCATGCGTGCGCATAAAGCGACACCACGCGCGTCGATCGACAGGTGGAACGTCGTTGCATGCACACGCACCGGATGCGTGTGCATCGAGCGACCGGACACGAGTCGATCGACGCGTGGATCGTCGGAACATGCACACGCACGCACCCAGAACGGGTCCCGCGGAGGGTCAGGCGGGTTCGCGGATGGTGGTCTCGACGTCGACGACCTGCGGGATCTTCGGCATCGAGGCGAAGCCGAACGCCACGGGCGGGTCGAGCGGCGCCAGGTCCCCGAGCGGCTCCCCCGCCCAGGTCCCCCGCACGCCGGTGACGTCGTGCGCCCCGGTCACGCCGTAGTACTCGCGGCGACCGTTGCCCGCCGACCCCGCCGTGCCGGACGCCGGCGCGAGCAGCCGTGCCACGGGGTCGATCGCGGCGAGCCAGCGCGGGTCGCGGGCGATCGGCTTCGGGACGATGCGCAGGATCCGGCCGAGCGGCGAGATGCCGCCGACGTCGATCGAGGCCTGCAGTGCCCCGGCGGACAGCTCGAGGCCGCTGGCGGTGCGGCGGGCGCGGACGTCGACGACCGAGACGGTGTCGAAGCGGTAGGTGCCGGAGACGTACGCGGCGACGATCTCGTCGGGTGCGAGCAGCACGCTGGTGCCGTCGGGGAGCTCGAGGAACACGTCCGTGAACGGGCCGAACGGCGAGCGGTCCCACATCCCGACCACGATCCGGACGCCCGAGGTGGTGCCGACGCCCATGATCCGGCCGCGGAACCGGCGTTCGACGACGGAGTCGGAGGCGTGACCAGCAGCGGGACCGGAGGCGTGGTCGGGGCGTGACGACATGCCCTGGACCGTACCCGCGGCCCCCGTGAGCCGATCTCGGTGGGCCTCCCCGGGCCTCCCGGCCGTTGCGTGCGGCACCGGACGGAGTCCACACGCAAGACACCGGTGTCCATGCTCCGAACACCCGCGAAGGGTGGTGTGGAGCGCGAACACCGGTGTCTTGCGGACCCCGACCGGACCCGCGACCGTCAGGCGACGGGGACGGGCTGCGCCAGCAGCTCGCGCACGCGGGGTGCGACCTCGGTGCCGTAGAGCTCGATCGACCGCATCATGTCGGCGTGCGGCAGGCGACCCGTCGCGTACCGCATGTCGAAGCGCGAGGCGCCGAGGATCCGCATGTTGCGCGCGACCTTCCGGGCGACGGTCTCCGGCGAGCCGACGTAGAGCGACCCGCCGGCCGACAGGCTCGCGCGGTACCCGGCGACGTCGAGGGGCGGCCAGCCGCGCTCCCGGCCGAGCTGGTCGGTGACGGCCTTGTGGTACGGCCAGTAGCGCTCGGCGGCCTCTTCGTCGGTGGCGGCCACGAAGCCCGGCGAGTGCATCGCGATGGGCTGCTGCGGCAGGTCGAGCTGCGCGAGGGCCTGGCGGTACAGGCGGGAGAACGGGGCGAACTGGGCCGGCTGCCCGCCGATGATGGCGAGGAACAGCGGCAGGCCGTACGACGCGGCACGGATGACCGACTGCGGGGAGCCGCCGACGCCGATCCACGTCGGGATCGCGCCGTGCTCGAGCTTCGGGAAGACGTCCTGGTCGACCAGGCCCGCGCGCTTCGTGCCGGACCAGGTCACGGCGTCGCCGCCGCGCAGGGCTGCCCAGAGCTGGAGCTTCTCCTCGAACAGGACCTCGTAGTCGCTCAGCTCGTAGCCGAACAGCGGGAACGACTCGGTGAAGGAGCCACGACCCAGGATGACCTCGGCGCGGCCGTTCGACAGGGCGTCGACGGTGGCGAAGCGCTCGTACACGCGGACGGGGTCGTCGGAGGACAGCACCGTGACCGCGGAGCCCATCCGGATGCGCTCCGTGCTGGCGGCGATCGCGGCGAGGACGACCTCGGGGGCGCTCACGACGAAGTCGGCTCGGTGGTGCTCCCCGACGCCGATGAAGTCGACGCCGACCTGGTCGGCGAGGACGGCCTGGTCGACGACGTCGCGGATGCTCTGCGCGTCGGACTGCAGGCTGCCGTCGGCGCGTTCGGTGACGTCGCCGAAGGTGTCGAGGCCGAGCTGCAGCGGCCCGATCCGCTCGGGTGCGGGCGGCGGGACGTCCGAGGGACGATCGGTGCCGAATGCGTTGCTCATGGTGTCCTCCTGGTCGCACTTCCATGCGTTTGCATAAACATAGCACGACGTGGGTCCGCGCGCACGGGGCCCGCCGCGGGGCCCGCTCGGGGCCCGCTCGGGGTCCGCTCGGGGCCCGCTCGGGGTCGGCTCGGGGCCCGCTCGGGGTCGGGCCGGGGTCGGCTCGAGGTCGGGCCGGGGTCGGCCAGCCCGCACGAGTACGGTCGCCCGCATGCCGAACCTCCCCGACCAGACCGGACGTCGCATCGTCGTCACCGGGTCCAACAGCGGCACCGGACAGGAGGCCGCCCTGCGCCTCGCCGGAGCCGGCGCCAGCGTCGTGCTCGCCGTCCGCAGCACCGAGAAGGGCGAGACCGCCGCCGCCGGCATCCGCGCCGCCCACCCCGCAGCCGACGTGGAGGTCCGCGAACTCGACCTCGCCGACCTGGCGAACGTCCGCCGCTTCGCCAGCGGCATCGTCGACGAGGACCGTCCGATCGACGTCCTCGTGAACAACGCGGGCGTGATGGCCCCACCGGAACGCTTCGAGACCGTCGACGGCTTCGAGCTGCAGTTCGGCACGAACTTCCTCGGCCCGTTCGCCCTGACGAACCTGCTGCTGCCGTCGCTGCTCCGTGCCCGAGCACCCCTCGCCGACGGGCCCCTGGCCCAGGCACCCCGTGTCGTCACGATGTCGAGCCTCGCCGCGATCCCCGGCCGGATCCGCTTCGCCGACCTGCAGTGGGAGCGTGGCTACAACGGCTGGCGCGCCTACGCGCAGTCGAAGCTCGCCGACCTGCTCCTCGCGCTGCACCTGCACCGCCTGACCGTCGAGGCCGACGTGCCCCTGGTCAGCACCGCCGCCCACCCCGGCTACACCCGGACGAACCTGCAGGCCGCGGGACGCTCGCTCGGTCGGTCGAAGCCGGTGCGGTCGAGCAACCGCGCCCTGCCGTTCACCCAGGCCGTCGCGCAGGGCACCGAGCCGCTGCTGTACGCGGCGGTCGGGCCGAACGCCGTGGGCGGCGCGTACTACGGCCCCTCGGGTCCGTTCGGCATGACCGGTCCGACCACCACCGTGTCGATCCCCGGGTCCGCGCGGAGCGCCGACCTCGCCCGCTCACTCTGGGCCGTCGCCGAGGACCTCACCGGGACGCGTCCGCCGCTCTGAGCGCGGGCGCGGCGCGGGTCGTGTTGGTCGCGCCCCTCGCGCGGTGCGAGGGGCACCGCGGCCGTGCGAGGTTCCGGACGTGGTGCGAGGGGACGCGGGTCGCACCACGGACGCAACCTCGCACCGCTCGGACGTCGTGCGCGCCGGGACGCGGGCGCGGGCGCGGGGCGCGGCCGGGAGGCCCGGGGCGGGTCCGGCACGTCGCCAGCGTCAGGCGCGGTGCAGTTCCACCGACCCGTCCAGCCGACCAGGTTCGGTCAGGCGGGCGTGCTGCATGACGGTGCGGCCCGGCGCGATCGCCGCGGCGACGATCGACAGGGTCGTCATGTGGCCCTCGGCCTCGTGCACGTCGCGGAGGATCGCGTCGGGGTGGTCGCTCGGCAGCGCTGCGGACTCCGCCAGCACGCCGAACCAGCCACCCCAGCCGTCCCCGGCGTCGCCACCGGAGTCCACGGTGCGGAGTTCGTCGAACGGGCCGAGCACCGGCGGGCCGGCCGGGGCGTCGACGGCACGGAAGGCCTCGAGCCACCGACCGATGCGCGGCGCCGCGGGATCGTCGGCCGCACCGTGCGTCACCATGTGGACGCCGGGGCCGAGGTCGGTGGTGCGGACCTGTTCGCCGTCCCAGGTCAGCACCGAGGCGCCCTCGGCCGTGGCGCGCACCAGGTTGAAGGCCCGCGTGGTCGGCAGTGTGCCGTCGTGTCCGGGCAGCAGGTCGTCGGCGACGGCGTCCACCGGCACCACGCCGCGGGTCGTCCACGTGCCGTCGACGCTCGTCACGGGTTCGGCGCGGTTGAGCACCACGGCCAGGCCGGCTCGGTCGGACGCGGCGAGCCACGCACCACCGGCGGAGCGGTCACGGACACCACGGAGGTCCGGGTCGCGGTCCGGCCACCAGGCAGCGGGCGGGTCCCACGGACGCTCGGGCGACTCGTCCCGCAGGGCGAGCACGGTGACGGGCCACGCGGACCCGGGGTCGACGCGGACGACGACGGTGCACATGCCGTCGATCCTCGCACGAGGTCCCGGTAGCGTGAGCCAGGTGAACGCAGCAGCAGAGCGCGCCCTGACCGTCATCGTGGGGATCACCGGGGGCATCGCCGCCTACAAGGCCGTCGGGGTCGTCCGCGACCTGGTCAAGCGCGGCCACGACGTCCACGTCGTCCCGACCGAGGGCGCCCTGCGCTTCGTCGGACTGCCGACGCTCGAGGCCCTCAGCCGCAACCCCGTCACCACGAGCGTGTGGGACGACGTCGCCGAGGTGCGCCACGTCGCGCTCGGTCGCCGGGCGAACCTGGTCGTCATCGCCCCAGCCACCGCGGACTCGCTGGCCCGGATGGCGCACGGCCTGGCGAGCGACCTGCTCGGTACGACACTGCTCGCGACCGAGGCACCCGTGGTGGTCGCCCCCGCGATGCACCCGCAGATGTGGGAGCACCCCGCGACCCGTGCGAACGTCGCCACGCTGCGTGACCGCGGCGTCCACCTGGTCGGCCCGGTCGTCGGCGCGCTCACCGGCGACGATGCGGGCATCGGTCGGATGGCGGAGCCCGA
Organism: Curtobacterium sp. MCPF17_003; assembly: GCF_003224385.1. Lineage (NCBI taxonomy): Bacteria > Bacillati > Actinomycetota > Actinomycetes > Micrococcales > Microbacteriaceae > Curtobacterium > Curtobacterium sp. MCPF17_003. Next base: position 41,935 of record NZ_QKLC01000017.1, read on the forward strand.
GGACATCGTCGCCGCCGCGCTCGCCGTGCTCGACCAGCACCCCGCACCGGCCGGTCGCCGCGACGCGGACGGCTCGGTGGCCGGCACCGGAGCCCGTGGCGAACAGGGCGACCTGGCCGGCGTCCGCGTCGTCGTCAGCGCGGGCGGCACCCGCGAGCCCTTCGACCCGGTGCGGTTCGTCGGCAACCGCTCGAGCGGCCGCCAGGGCATCGCGATCGCCGCCGATGCCGTCCGTCGGGGCGCGTCCGTGACCCTCGTCGCCGCGAACGTCGAGGGCTCGCTGACCGCCGGGCTGGACGCGACCGTGGTGGCCGTCGGGTCTGCGCTCGAACTCGCCGAGGCCGTGCACACCGCCGCCACCGAAGCCGACGTCGTCGTGATGACCGCCGCCGTCGCCGACTACCGTCCGGCCGAGGTGCTCACGGAGAAGCTCAAGAAGGACTCGCAGGGCGAGCGCATGACGCTCGAGCTGGTGCGGAACCCGGACGTGCTCGCCGACCTCGTGGCGGCACGGCGGACGGGGCAGATCATCGTCGGGTTCGCCGCCGAGACCGAACCCGACCGCGACGCGCGGATCGAGCTCGGGCGCGCCAAGATCAGCCGGAAGCCCGCGGACCTGCTCGTCGTGAACCACGTCGGCTGGTCGGCCGGCTTCGAGCGCGAGGAGAACGCGATCGAGGTCCTGGTGCCCGGCGGCGAGGTGGTCCGCGAGACCTCCGGCTCGAAGGCCGAGGTGGCGACGGCGGTCCTCGACCTCGTCGCGACCGCACTGACGTGAAGGGACACCGACGTGAACCGGCGCACTGACCTGGTTCCGAGGACCGGCGAGCACGATGGGGCGCATGCGACGACGTGAGCGGGTCCGCCGTGCCAACCGCACGGCCACCCTCCTGGCGGTGATCCTCGGCGCTGCCGGTGTCACCCACTTCCTGCGCCCCCGCGGGTACGACCGGATCGTGCCGGACGCGCTGCCCCCGCGGCTGACCACGCTGGCATCCGGCGTGGCCGAGCTCGGCATCGCCGCCGGGCTGGTGTTCCCCGCGACCCGCCGTGCCTCGGGGTGGGCAGCCGCGGCGCTGTTCGCGGCGGTGTTCCCGGCCAACGTGAAGATGGCGAACGACCTCCTCGACCACCCCCGCTCGAGCCGGGCGGCGCGGCTGGTCTCGGTGCTGCGGCTCCCGCTGCAGGCCCCGTTGGTGCTGTGGGGCGTGCGCGTCGGTCGGCACGCACCGAAGCCGTGACCGAGCCGTCGTGGACGCGCGCGGCGGTGCCGTTGCTGCACCGCCCGGTCACCCAGCACGCCTGGGAGGACATCGTGTTCGCGCACTGGCGGCACGACCCGGCGTCGCTGCAGCGGCTCGTCCCCCGTGGGACCCGTCCGGACGTGGTCGACGGCAGCGCCTGGGTGGGGCTGTCGGCGTACGTGTTCCGGGAGACCCGGGTGCCGCCGTTCCCGTCCGCCGGGCGGCTCGGCACCATGACCGAGGTCACGATCGAGGTGCTCACGGTGGACGACCAGGGGCGGCGCGGGGTGACCTACCGCACGGTCGACACCGCGAACGTGCCCGCCATCGTCGCCGCGCACGCGCTGCTCGGCGTGCCGTACACGTTCGCGCACGCAGGTTCCCGTCGCCGTGGTGACGCGGTGGCGCACCGATCCGTCCGGCACCCGACCCGCGCACTGCACCCGGTGCGGTGGGCGCGGTCGCTCCGGCAGGAACGCCCGACCGGTGCGGCGCGGCCGAAGCACGCGGCCTCGGTGCGGGTGACCGCCGGCGAGGCCGTCGACACCCCGCTGGCCGCGGAGCTCACCACCCGCGCCGGCATCCACGCGCGGTACCTGGCGCAGACCCTGTTCTGGCAGCGGCAGCACCCGGTGCTCACCACCCGTTCGGCCACGCTCGACCGACTCGAGGGCGACCTGCCCGACGCCGTCGGCATGCCGGGCTTGTTCGACCGGGCGCCGGACTCCCTGCTCGTGGTCGACGGCACGACCGTCCGGTACGGCTGGGGCGGGGTCGTCCGGTGACGGACGCACAGACCGACGCACAGGCCGACGACCCGTTCGACCTCGACCGCTTCGTCCGGGCCCAGCAGGGTGTCCACGACGTCGCGCTCGACGAACTCCGTCGGGGCCGGAAGTCGTCGCACTGGATGTGGTTCGTGTTCCCGCAGCTGGCCGGCCTGGGACGGAGCGCCACGGCGGTGCGCTTCGCGATCACCGGCGCGGACGAAGCCCGCGCCTACCTGGCACACCCGGTGCTCGGTCCCCGCCTGCTCGCGGCGACCGACGTCGCACACAACGCCCCCGCCCACTCCGCCGACGCCCTGCTCGGGGGCATCGACGCGGTGAAGCTCCGGTCGTCGATGACGCTCTTCGCCCGGGTCGCCGCCGACCCGCGGCCGTTCTTCGCCGTGCTCGACCGCTGGTACGACGGCGCCGAGGACCCGGCCACGCTCCGCCTGCTCGGTGAACGCTCCGGACACGAGTGACGCGCATGACCGGCACCTGACACGTCGACGCTGACACGCGCTGAGCCGATCGGAACGCCGTTGTCATATCAGGTACGGTGATGCGAGCACGTGCGATGTCGACCGTGCCCGTTCGCCCGGCGCCCCGACGCCACCGCCCCCGAAGGAGAACGCATGCCGGTCCCCCGCAGCGCCCCGACCGAGCACCAGCTGCTCCGTGACACCGTCCGCCACAAGATCCACGACGCGATCATGGACGGCACGCTCCTGCCCGGGGAACGCCTGAACGACGACGAGCTCATCGCCTGGCTCGGCGTCTCCCGCACGCCGATCCGCGAAGCCCTCAGCCAGCTGTCCCGCGCCGGCCTGATCGAGATGGCCCCGAACCGGTACACCCGCGTCACCACGCCGGACCCGACCGAGGTCGTCGAGGCGATGCAGACCCTCGGCGTGCTGTTCGGCGGCGTCGTCCGACTCGCGGTCCCGCGCCTGGGGTCGGCAGGCCGGAAGAAGATCCTCGCGCAGCTCGACAAGACGATCACCGAGCTCGAGGCCCACGAGGTCGCCGCCGTCAACCACGACGCCCTCGACGTCTTCGCCCTGTACGTCGCCGAGTGCGGCAACGAGAACCTGCAGCGCGTCTGCCGCGACACGATGGACGGCCTGGCGTTCCGGTTGCGTCTGCCCAACCTCGACGAGCTGGTCGACTGGGACCGGATGACCGAGGACTTCCGACGACTCCGGGCGGCGACCGAGTCCGGCGACAACGTCGCGGCCGAGCTCGCGACCGAGGCGATCCACCAGCTGCCGGGCGAGAAGCACTGAGCTCACCTGTACCCGCGTACAGGAACCGCCCGTCTCGCCGACGCGAGGCGGGCGGTCGACGTTCCACGGGCCTCCCGGCCGGTGGCTCGGGCACGCGCGTGACGCTCCCAGTCCCAGGGCCGCGCGGACCGATAGCATCGCTGGCGACCACCTGAACCAGGCACCCGGAGCAGCACATGAACCCCCGCCCGACGGACCGTACCGAGGTCGCCGCACGCCTGGCCGCCGCGGTCGGTCGGATCAACCGACGGGCCCGTACCGACTCGGCCTCGCTCGGGTACGGCATCGTGTCGGCGCTCGCGTCGATCCAACGGCACGGACCCCTGCGCCCCGGCGACCTGTCGCGGATCGAGGTGGTCACGAAGCCCACGATGACCCGCATCCTGACCGAGCTCGAGCAGCGCGGCTTCATCCAGCGCGAGGCCGACCCGCGCGACGGCCGGGCGTTCATGGTGACGGCCACGCCGGAGGGCATCGAAGCGGTCGAGCAGGCCCGCGCGAACCGCACCGGGATCGTCGCCGAACTCATCGCCGAGCTCGACGAGTCGGACGTCCAGGCGATCGCCGGCGCCCTGGCCGCGCTCGAGCGCGTCGCCCAGGGCGAGCACGCCCAGGAACCTCACACCTTCTAGGCCGCGCACGACCGTTACCGAACCGTTACCAAGCGGTGGACGGACCGTTCTGCCAGCGTTCCTGGACGCGCTGCCCAGTCTGACCGGTCATGGTGTCGGCTCCGCCTGACCGCGGCCACCCCACGGCTGCTCCCGGCGGACGGACGGGCCCCACACCACCGTCCGGTCCTCACCGGCTCGAGGACTCCTCGTCGTCGCCGACGGTGTCACCGACACCGCCAGCCTCCGGCGTGCCCGCACGACCTCGTTCGCGCGAGCAGGAGTCCCTCCCCCACCGAGCCGCCGACCTGCGGAACCGATGCGACACACCCCTGAGCTCCCCACCACCACCGCCTCGACCCGACGTGAGGCCCTGAACACCCCCAACCGCCGGATGCGCCGGGCCCTACGGCACCGCGCGACGCTGATCGCCGGCGGCGCCGCGGTCCTCGCCGTCGCCGGAGGCGCGCTGACCGTCGGCACGCAGCCCGCCATCGGCGAGGCCCTCGGCATGCCCACCGGCACCGCGAGCGCCTCGGCGACCGCACAGCCCGCCCTGCGCGGCACCGCGCTCGACCGCGCCCAGGCAGCCGCCACGATCACCACGGCGAAGACCGTCATGCAGACCGCGAACGACAGGGTCGACACCTCGGCGCTCGAACAGCGCGTCGACGCGCTGAGCGACTACCCGGACCTGTCCGGCGCTGCGCTGACGAACCGGATCTCGACGACGGTCGCGTCGACCACCGACGTCGCGCAGGCGAGCGCCACGCAGGACAAGCGGGACGTCGACGCGAAGGCCGCAGCCGCAGCGAAGGCCGCAGCCGAGCGGCAGGCGGCCGCCGAGGCAGCGGAGGCCGCCCGGAAGCTCGCCGCCGGCAACACCGTCGCCGGCGCCAAGGCCACGGCGACCTCGCTCGCGTCGTCGAAGTACGGCTGGGGTGCCGACCAGTTCCAGTGCCTGGACAACCTGTGGACCAAGGAGTCCGGCTGGAACTACCAGGCCGTCAACACGAACGGCGGCGCGACCGGCATCCCGCAGGCGCTCCCCGGCTCGAAGATGGCCACGATCGCCGCCGACTGGCGCACCAACGCCACCACCCAGATCACCTGGGGTCTGCAGTACATCAGCTCGGCGTACGGCACCCCGTGCGCAGCGTGGGGGCACTCGCAGGCGAACAACTTCTACTGATCGGCGCGGGTCGCGAAGGCGACCGGCAGACGGACGGGAGGCCCGTGGCGGGTCCGCCACGGGCCTCCCGTCCGCTTCGTGGTCGCGGTCAACCCACCCGGGCGACGCGGACGTCGACGCGGCTGAGCGCCAGGCCGTGGGCTGCGGCGGTCGCCAGGGCGACGTCGTGGACGGCGCGGGCGACCTCGGGGGCCGGGCGGAAGCCATCGGTGCCGATGACGACGCGCAGGGCGTCGTCGTCCACGACGACCCGGAGCGGGCCGGTGTTCGTCGCGATGCTGCGGACCGCGTGGACCGCACTCGCGACCGTCGGGCGGGAACGGTAGAGGTCGTCGACGCCCGGGACCTGCAGGACTGCGGACTCGATCGCGGCGAGGGTCTCGTCGGTGGCGCTCATCGGGCCTCCTCCGGGTCGGTGCCGGGCTCGGGGTCCGGCAGGAGGTCGCGGACGACGACGTCGATCGCCTCGACGAGCAGGTCGGTCTGCTCGGCCAGGGCACCGGCCACGGCGGTGCGGACCAGCTCGGCGGTCGCGGGGATCGACGGACCGGCGGCGATCGCGATCTCCACGAGCACCCGGATCGGGGATGCCAGCTCGGTGACGTCACCGTCCAGCTGGCACCGGGCCACGAGCACCCCGGGGACCTCGTCGCCGGTGCGGCGGATGAGGGAGCGGATGGCGCCCTCGGTCATCACGGGGCGCTCCGTCTCGGACAGCGGGCGGAGCGGGACGTCGCGTCCGGAGCGGGACTCGATCGAGATGTTCGCCAGGACGCCGGTGACCCAGGACTCGTCGGCCGGGGCCTCGTCGCGCGCAGCCGCCTCGAGCGAGCGGAGCGAGGCGTGGCGGACGCGGATGATCGCGGCGAGGGCGTTCTGGCAGGCGGGCGAGTCGTCGATGCTCGGGTCGGCCGGCTGCATGCCCGCGTCGAGGTAGTCGGCGAGCTCGTCGATCGAGTGTCCGTCCAGGTCACCCGGCTCCAGGGAGTCGAGTGCTTCGGGGCTGTCGGGCAGGTCCGGTCGGATGCCGTCGTGGTCGGTCATCGCCATCCCTCCATGAGTCGGATCATGTTCTTCCTCGCTCGGGACAGCAGTCCCCGGACCGTCGACGGTGGCAGGTCGAGTTCGGCGGCGATCTCGTCGTACCGGTACTCGAGCACCTCCTTCATGATCCAGCACCGTCGTTGGGCTTCGGGCAGTTCGGCCAGCGCACGTTCCACCGCGTCCTCGCGGGAGCGAGCCTCGGCGACCCGGTCGGGTGCGTCGTCGGCGGGCGCGGCGACCTCGAGCTCGGTGACGTCGTCGTGGATGCGACGTGCGCGGATGCGGTCCAGGCACTTCCGGCTGAGGATGCGCATCAACCAGGACTTCACCCGCGCGAGGTCCTCGAGGCTGTCGAGGCGGTCCCAGGCGGTGATGAAGGTCTCCTGCACGACGTCGTCGAGTTCATCGGTGGAACCGAGGGTCCGACGAGCGTAGGCGCGGAGCAGCGGGGTGTGGCGACGGATCAGGACCTCGAAGGCCCGGACGTCACCGTCGGACGACCGGCCGGCGAGGACCGCGTCGTCGAGCTCGGCGAGGGACTGGTGGTGCACGCGTTCCTTCTACTGGTGGTGGATGGAGAACGGCTGGGTGCGCCGGTGGGCCGGCACGACCTTGAGCGGTCCGACCGGCCGGGCGGTGAGCGACCGGACACGCGCCAGGGCGAGCACGTGCGCGGGGGCGTTCCTGGGGACTGCGACGGTGCGGGTCATGTCGTCTCCTCGTGGTGTGGTCGACGATGGGACGTGCGTCGCACCCGTTTCGTCACACATCAGCACCAGCTGCCGGTCGGGGTTTGGCGCACCGACCCGGGTGCGCCAGAGTGGCTCCATGTCGCTCGTCACCGCCGTCTGCCGCGTCGACCGCCTGCTGCCGGACTCCGGCATCATCGGCGTCACCGCGATCGACAAGCGCCCGGTCACCGGCAGCGTCCGGGTCCGACCCCTCGGCCTGCGCGCCGACGTGCAGGCGAACCGCAAGTACCACGGCGGTGTGGACCAGGCCGTGTACGCCTACGCCGACGAGGACGCCGCGTACTTCGCCGACCTGCTCGACCGCGAGGTCACGCCGGGCCTGTTCGGCGAGAACCTCCGCACCAGCGGCATCGACGTCACCGGGGCCGTGACCGGGGAACGCTGGCGGATCGGCGAGACCCTCGTGCTCGAAGTGACGATCCCCCGCACGCCCTGCGGCACCTTCGCCCGGCGGATGGGGATCGACCGGTGGGTGAAGCGGTTCGCCGACGAGGGGCGGCCGGGGGCGTACTTCCGCGTGGTCAAGTCCGGCTCGGTCGCGGCGGGCGACCCGATCGAGGTGACCCACCGGCCCGACCACGGGGTGACCATCGGCGAGATCTTCAGCGACCTGTCGCCCGAGCGTGCACGGGCCGTGCTCGATTCGGGTGAGCGGCTGGCACCGAAGGTCGTCCAGGACCTGTCGAAGGTCGCCGCGCGGGCCTGAGCCCGTCGAGCCCGTCGAGCCCGTCGAGCCCGTCGAGCCCCTTGCGCCCGGTCAGCCCGGCAGCACGCCGCGCGACGGGTCGATCGGACGCTTCGCCGCAGGCAGCCCGGCGACCACCAGGTCGTAGGCGTTCGCCACGAGGTCCTCGACCAGGGTCTCGTCGATGCCGTCACCCGGTGTCAGCGTGATCCAGTGCCGCTTGTTCATGTGCCACCCGGGCGTGATCTCGGCGAGGTCGCGAACGAGCGCGGCACCGTGCGGTGGTGCGCACTTGAGGTTCACGATCGGGGTGCCTCGGACCTCGCTGATCATCACGAACATCTTGCCGACGACCTTGTAGACGAGCGAGCCCTCGCCGAACGGCTGGGTCTCGACGGCCGCCGGCAGCCCCAGGGCCGTGCGGCTCGCGATCTCGTGCAGCTGCTGGCCGTCCATGGGACCAGCATGGCGCAGGCCGCCGACAGCGCACCCGTTCGGGGGCGGGTCGTGCGCCTCGATCACGTCGTAGGATCGCCACGCCGCGTACCCGACGCGGCGGTCGCTCGCGCGACCACCACCAGTTCCAGGGGGAACCCGTGCGCATCATCCGTACCCTCGGCATCGCCGCCGCCACCGCTGTCCTCGCGACCACCGTCGTCGTCGGCGGGACCTCGACCGCGCAGGCAGCGCCGAAGTCCTACGCCAACTGCTCCGCGGTGCAGAAGGTGTACTCCGGCGGCATCGCCAAGAAGTCCGTCACGAGCAACAAGGTCGTCTCCGGCGGCAAGACCACCTCGCGCGCGCTCAAGGGCACGGTGAAGAAGGACGACGCCCTGTACAAGGCGAACGTCAAGCTCGACCGCGACAAGGACGGCATCGCCTGCGAGAAGAGCTGACGCTCGCTGGCGCTCGGTGACACCTGCACGACACCGGTGGTCGCGCCCTGAACACCCGCACACCGCGTTGCGACGCGCGAACACCGGTGTCCTGCGGCCTGCCACGCCCGGTGTGCGCCCGGCGCGGCGCTGGGCGACGCGCTCAGAGCGTCGGGACGCCCTCGTGCCCGGACCGGGGACGCGGAGTCCCGGCGACGCCGGTGACGACCGACCCCGCCGGTACGTCCTTCGTCACCACGGTGTTGGCACCGACGACGGAGTCCGGACCGATCGTGATCGCCCCGATCAGCGACGACCCGGCGCCGAGCACCACGCGGTCCCCCACCACCGGGTGCCGTCGAGCCCCCGGCCCGTGGTCGCCCCCGCGCCCGCCGAGGGTCACTCCGTGGAACACGAGCACGTCGTCTCCGATCACCGCGGTCTCCCCGATGACGACGCCCATGCCGTGGTCGATGAAGAACCGACGGCCGATGCGCGCCCCCGGGTGGATCTCGATGCCGGTGACCGACCTCGCGACCTGCCCGAGCAGGCGGGCCGCGAACCGGGACCCGGTCAGCCCCTGCGCGTGCCAGAGGCGGTGGGTCACCCGGTACGTCCAGATGGCGTGCAACCCGGAGTAGACGATCGCGTTCTCCAGGTCGCCCCGGGCAGCGGGGTCACCTCGGCGTGCTGCGGACAAGTCCTCACGGATGGTCCGCAGCACGCCTCGTCGGAGGGGACGACTCACGCAGTGAGCCCCTCGAAGAGCACCGTCGACAGGTAGCGCTCTCCGGTGTCGCACACGATGGCGACGACCCGCTTGCCGGCGTTCTCGGGGCGTGCCGCGATCTCGAGGGCAGCGTGGATGATCGCGCCGGACGAGATGCCGGACAGGATGCCCTCCTGCGTCGCCAGGGCGCGGGCGACCCGGAGCGCGTCGTCGAGCTCGACGTCGAACACCTCGTCGATGACGCTCTGGTCGAGGACCTCGGGGACGAAGTTCGCGCCGATGCCCTGGATCTTGTGCGGACCCGCCTTGCCCTCGGAGAGCAGGGGCGAGTCCTTCGGCTCGACGGCGACGATCTGCACGCCGGGCACTCGCTCCTTCAGCACCTGCCCGACACCGGTGATCGTGCCGCCGGTGCCGACACCCGCGACGAACACGTCGACGTGTTCCTCGGTGTCGCGCAGGATCTCCTCCGCCGTGGTCTTCCGGTGGATCTCAGCGTTCGCAGCCGTCTCGAACTGGTGGGCGAGGATCGCGCCCGGGGTCTCCGCGACGATCGACTCGGCTTTGGCGACCGCACCCTTCATGCCCTCGGGCCCGGGGGTCAGGACGATCTCGGCACCGTACGCACGGATCACCGCGCGGCGCTCGACACTCATCGTCTCGGGCATCGTGATGACGACCCGGTAGCCACGTGCGGCGCCGACCAGGGCGAGGGCGATGCCGGTGTTGCCGGACGACCCCTCGACGATGGTGCCGCCGGCCTGCAGCGCGCCGGAGGCCTCGGCGGCGTCGATGATCGCGACGCCCAGGCGGTCCTTGACGCTGGCGCCCGGGTTGTAGAACTCGAGCTTCGCGAGCACCTCGGCCCCGCCCGCCTTCGGCAGCCGGTTCAGCTTGACGAGGGGGGTGTTGCCGAACGCCTGGGAGATGTTCTCGTAGATGGTGCCGCTCATCCGGTCCGTCCTTCGCAGCTCAGGTCGCGCATCGCTCTTCCTGGAGGCGCGGTGTGCGCCCGATCCTAGCGACCGGACCCCAGGCGGTCCTGTCCGTGACGGCGCCTGCGCGCGGGACGCGAGTCGCGCCTCCACGCCGTCGGCGGCCCTGTCCATCACTCGGTGTGCACGGCGGATGCGAGGCGTTCGCCCCACCGCGTCAGCGCACGAACGCCGTCCGGGCGAACCGCTCGTCGGTCGCTTCCAGAACCCGCAGTACGTTGCCGCCGGCCAGCGCGTGCAGGTCCGACTCGCCCCAGCCGCGCCGGACGAGCTCCGCCGCGAGCACCGGGTACCGCGACACGTCCCGCAGGTCCGGCGGCAGCACCGGGGTGCCGTCGTAGTCACCGCCGAGGCCCAGGTGCGCCACACCGGCGACGTCGCGCGCGTGCTCGACGTGGTCGGCGACGTCCGACACCGTGACCAGGGGCGGTTCACCGGACATGCCCGACTCCTCCCAGTCCGCCCACGCCCGCGACACGAACTTCGGCACGAAGGTGATCATCACCACGCCGCCGTTGTCGGCCAGCCGGGCGAGCACGTCGTCGGGCACGTTCCGCGGGTGGTCGTCGATCGCGACGGTCGACGAGTGGCTGAACACGACGGGCCGGGTCGCCACGTCGAGGGTGTCCCGCATGGTGGCCGGGGCGGTGTGGGACAGGTCGACGAGCATGCCGATCCGCTCCATCTCGGCGACGACCTGCCGCCCGCGGTCGGTCAGGCCGCCGTGTGCCCGCTCCCCGGTCGCGGAGTCGGCCCAGGGGGTGTCGTCGTTGTGGGTGAGCGTCATGTAGCGGACGCCGAGCCGGGCGAGGGTCCTGAGGACCGCGAGGTCGTCGCCGATCGAGTGCCCGCCCTCGGCGCCGAGCAGCGACGCGATCCGGCCGGAGTCAACGGCGGCACGGACCTCGGCGGCGGTGCGGGCGAGCGCGAGGTCGTCGGGGTAGCGCTCGATGATGCGGTGCGCGAGGTCGACCTGCTGCAGCGTCGTCGTCACGGGGTCCGGGTCGTCCGCGGGCACGAACACCGACCAGAACTGCCCGACGACGCCGCCGGCACGGAGCTTCGGGATGTCGGTGTGCAGCGAGTCGGTCTCGGTGTCGATGCCCTCGACACCGGAGTCGTGGCTGTCACGGCGTTCCCAGGGCAGGTCGTTGTGGCCGTCGATGACCGGGAACGGGAGCGCGTCGAACGTCATCCCCCGACGCTACCGCCCGCGCCGTCGTGGCTAGGCTCGACCCGTGCAGCCCGTCACCCTCCGCACCGAACGACTGGTGCTCTCGGTCCCCGAGCTCGGCGACGCCGAGGACGTGATGGCCTACGCCAACGACCCGGACGTCATCGCGTACACCCCGGTGCCGGTACCGTACGGGCACGCCGAGGCACGGTACTGGATCACGGACGTCGTCGTGGCCGGCTGGGCGGCGGACAGCCGGTACGAGTTCGGGATCCGACGCGCGGACGACCTCCGGCTGCTCGGCACGGTCGGTTTGTTCGCCTTCGCCGACGGGGCCGCCGAGATCGGGTACGCCATGCACCCGGACGGTCGTGGCTCCGGCATCATGACCGAGGCCGCCGAGCGCGTGCTGCAGTGGGCCTTCGCCGGTCCGCCCGAGGGACTCGGTCTCATCCGGGTGCAGTGGCGCGCGATCGCCACGAACACCGCGTCGGCCGCGGTCGCCCAACGACTCGGTCTGCGATTCGAAGGACGTACGCGGTCGAGCGTGCTGCACCGCGGCAGCCGGCACGACCAGTTGCTCGCCGCCGCGTTGCACGACGACGACCGGTCGACCCCGACGGGCTGGCCGGCGTCGTGACCGTCTCGTTCCGGGTCGTGACGGACCTGCCTGTTCCACCGGAGCGCGCCTTCGCGCTGTCGCTCGACATCGGCGCGCACGAGCGATCGATGGCCGCGACCGATGAACGCGCCGTCGCCGGCACGACGGCCGGCACGATCGGCCTGGGCGAGACCGTCACCTGGCGTGCGCGGCACTTCGGGATCGTCTGGCGGATGACGAGCGGGATCACCGACCTGGAGGCACCCCACCGGTTCGTCGACGAACAGGTGCGTGGGCCGTTCGCCCGGTTCCACCACGAGCACCGGTTCGAGCCGTCGGCCGGCGGCACGCGCATGGTCGACACCATCACGTTCCGCGCTCCGCTCGGCCCGCTGGGCCGCCTGGCCGAGGTGGTCGCGCTGGCTCGGTACATGCCGCGGCTCATCGCCGACCGCAACGCCTCGCTCGTCGCCGAACTGCGTGCCGAGCTGCGCGCCGGGTCGGACGGCGATCAGGGCGCGGCGAGCTCCCCCAGCGCGTCGTAGGCGGCGGCGACGGCGTCGACCCGCACCCGGCCACCGGGACCCGAGGCGTCGTAGACGTCGTTCGTGATCGCGGCGACGACGGCGAACAGCGCGGCCATCGAGTCGAACGCCGACGGCGAGTCGACCGGGCAGAGGATCGCGGTGGTCGCGGGGGCGGCGATGACCGCGGCCGTCGGGTCGCCGAGGACGATGACGTCCGCCCCGGAGTCGACGCAGTGCCGGACGATCCGCTCGACCCCGGCGGTGTGCCGACGCACGGTCACCAGGACCACGAGGTCGTGCCGGTCGAGATCGGCGACCTCTTCCCCGAGCCGCTGCCCGGGTGACGGACCGACCCGGACGTCGGACCGCACCTGCGCCAGCTGGGACCGCAGTTGCAGCGCGATCGGGTACGCGCCGCGTTCACCGAGGACGAGCACGCGGCGGGCGCGGACGATCCGACGGGCGAGCCGCGGGCGGTCCGCTCGGCCGAGCGACGCGAAGGCCGCGTCGAGGTTGCGCGCCTCGACCGCGCGCTGGTCGACGTGGGCAGCGTCCTCAGCGACCCACGGCAGGCCCGAGCCCCGTGCGGACATCAGGTTCTGCCGGACCTCGGCGGCGTCCTGGAACCCCAGCGACCGCACGAGTCGCGAGACCGTTGCCTTCGAGGTGCCGGACTCGGCCGCGAGTTCGGCGGAGGTGCCGATGAGCAGGAGTTCCGGATCGTGCCGGACCATGGCGGCGACCCGTCGTTCGGCGGGTGAGAGCTGCTCCCACACGGAGTCGATCCGGGCGCGGACATCGGGGCCGGCGGTGCTCATGCGCGGGCCACCCGGTCGACGGCGACGGCCAGGGCGTCGAGTCCGAGGGCGATGTCCGGCGTCGACACGAACTCGTCCGGGTGGTGGCTGATGCCGTCGGGGTTGCGGAGGAACAGCATCGCCACGTCGGTCACGAGCCCGAGCGACATCGCGTCGTGGCCGGCCCGTGAGAACAGCTCCATGGGTGCTGTCTCGCCCGTCGAGACGATCCCGGCGCGGACGGCGTCCATGAGCCGGGGCGAGCAGAACACCGCGGGCGCACGGTGCACCTCGGTCGGGGTGACGCTCACCCCGCGCCGTTCACCGATGAGCGTGAAGGCCTTGGTGAGTTCGTCCCAGACCTCGTCGCGCTCGTCGTCGAACTCGCCGCGCAGGTCGACGGAGAACCGGGCGAGCCCGGGGACGACGTTGACGGCTCCGGGTTCGACGGTCATCGTGCCGACGGTGCCGACCTGGTGGGAGGCCCGGCAGATCCGTTCCACCGCGAGCGCGGCCTCGGCGGCGGCGAGCAGGGCGTCGTGCCGGCGCTCGTAGGGGGTGCCGCCGGCGTGCCGGGCTTCGCCCACCGCCTCGACCGAGAACCGCCGGGCGCTCGCGATGCTCGTGACGACCCCGAGGGCCTGCCCGGCCTGTTCGAGGTACGGACCCTGCTCGATGTGCGCCTCGAGGTAGCCGACCACCGAGGCCGGGTCGACGGCGGCGTCGCCGACGCGCTCCGGGTCGAGGCCGAAGTCGGTGAAGGCCTGCCGGAGCGTGACACCGTCACCGTCGGCCAGGTCCCACCAGGCGTCGTCCCAGACGCCGGCCACCGCGGACGAACCGAGCAGGGCCTTGCCGAAGCGCGTGCCCTCTTCATCGGAGAACGCGATGACCTCGAGCGCGACCGGCAGCAGGCCGGCGGCGGTGAGCCGTGCGGCGGTGCGGATCGCCATGAGCACCCCGACGACGCCGTCGTACCGTCCGGCGTCCACCACGGTGTCCAGGTGCGAGCCGAGCAGCAGCACGGGCGCGTCGGGCGTCGCGCCCGCGACCCGGCCACGCAGGTTGCCGGCGGCGTCCTGCCAGGTGGACAGTCCGGCGTCCTGCATCCAGCGCGCGACGAGGGCGTTCGCCCGGGCGTGCTCGGGTGACAGGTAGACGCGGGTGATGCGGCCCGGTTCGGCACTGAGGGTGGCGAGCTCGTCGCACCAGCCGGCGACGAGCTGGGCGTCCGCGGTGCCCACGGCGGTGGCGTTCAGGACGGGCACGGCGCTCACGCGAGCACCTCGGCTCCGGCGGGAGCGACCGCTGCGGTGTCGTCGCGGAAGACGTCGAGGGCGGCATCGACACCGCCGCCGTGCGGGACCGCGTGCCCGGCCCGACGCAGGGTGTGCTCGAGGGCGGCCAAGGTCGTGACCACGGTGTCCTTCCGGGCGTTGTAGCCCATGGTGCCGATGCGCCAGACCCGCCCGTGCAACGGACCGAACGAGGTGCCGATCTCGATCCCGTGGTCGTCGAGCATCGCGCCGCGGACCTGGTCGCCGACGACGTCGGACGGGATCTCGACGGCGACGACGTTGTGCATCTTGTGGGCGACGTCACCGAAGACCGGGAGCCCGAGGGCCTGCACCCCTGCGAGCATCGCGCGCCCGGCGGTCTCGTGGCGGGCGACGACGGCGTCGCGGCCTTCCTCGAGCAGGATGCGTGCGCACTCGTGGGCGGCGAAGAGCATCGACGCGGCCTCGGTGTGGTGGTTCAGTCGGCGCGGACCCCAGTAGTCGAGGATCATCGCGAGGTCGAGGTAGTTCGAGCGGATCGGCTCGTCGGCGACGTCGTCACCGGGTTCGCGGATGCCGGCCTCGACGCTCCGCCGCTCGTCGAGCACGGCCACGGCCTTCGGCGACAGCGTGACGGGCGCGCTGCCGGACGGGCCGCCCAGGCACTTCTGCAGCCCGGCGCTCACGGCGTCGATCCCCCAGGCGTCGACCTCGAGCGGGTTGCCGCCGACCGTCGCCGTGGCGTCGGTGTACAGCAGGACGCCGTACCGCTCGCAGATCGCACCGAGTTCTTCGAGCGGCTGGTTCATCGTGGTCGAGGTGTCGCCCTGCACGACGGCCAGCACCTTCGGCCGGACGCGGGCGACCGCCGACTCGATCGCGGACGGCGTGAAGACCTGGCCCCAGTCGGTCTCGATGGTGTGGACCTCGGCACCGGCGCGGCCGGCGATCTCGGCGAGCAGGTGCCCGAACCGGCCGAACACCGGCACGAGCACGCGGTCGCCCGGGGCGAGCAGTGACACCAGCACCGCTTCGATCCCCGCGCGCGAGGTGCCGTCCACGAGCAGCGTCGCGTCGTTCCGGGTGCCGAACACGCGGCGGTAGAGCGCCTGCGTCTCGTTCATCGTGGCGGTCATCCACGGGTCGTACTGGCCGACGAGCGGCGTCGACAGTGCACGAAGCACGCGCGGGTCGGCGTCGATCGGACCGGGCCCCATGAGGAGACGGGCGGGTGGGTTCACTGGGAGCATGGTGGTTCCTTCCGTTCCTGATCCGAAGATACCGGAACGATCGTTACAGGGGTGTTTCCGCCGCGAGCACTGGCCGTCCGGCCAGCTGCCCCTCGACGCCGGCCACGCCGCCAGCCGCCGTGGCGATGCGACGGCCGCGGAGCCAGGTCTCGATGACGCTGCCGCGCACGCGCAGCCCGTCGAACGCGGACACCCGGTTGCGGTGCTCGAGCCCGGCGACGTCGACGACGGACTCGGTGGACGGGTCGAACACGGCGAAGTGCGCCAGGGCACCGGGAGCGATCTCCCCGCGGTCGCGCAGCCCGACCAGGGCGGCCGGACCGGTCGTGAACAGCGGCAGCAGCGCCTCGAGCGGGATCCCGCGACGCTCGGCCTCGGTCCAGACCGCCCGGAACCCGACCTGCAAGCCGGCGACCCCGCCCCAGGCCAGACCCCAGTCGTCGGTCTTCAGGTCGGCGGTGGAGGGCGAGTGGTCCGACACGACGAGGTCGATCGTGCCGTCGAGCACGCCCGCCCACAGCGCGTCGCGGTTGGCGTCGTCACGGATCGGTGGGCAGCACTTGTAGGCGGTCGCGCCGTCCGGGATCGTGCCCGCTTCGAACGACAGGTAGTGCGGGCACGTCTCGACCGTGATCCGGACGCCGTCGTCCTTCGCGGCACGGAGCATCGGCAGCGCGCCCGCGTCGGACAGGTGCAGCACGTGCACCCGCGCACCGGTCGCCCGCGCACCGTCGATGACCTGCGCGATCGCGGACCGTTCGGCGGCGACGGGCCGGGTGGCCAGGAAGTCGGCGTACCGGCCACCGAGCGCCCGGTGCGGCACGAGGTGCTCCGGGTCTTCGGCGTGCACGATCAGCAGGGCGTCGATCCGGGCGACCTCGGCGATCGCGGCTCGGAGCTGCTCGGGGTCGAGGTGCGGGAACTCGTCGACACCGCTCGGCGCCGTGAAGCACTTGAACCCGAAGACGCCGGCGTCGTGCAGGGCGTCGAGCGACCCGAGACTCGCGGGGACCGCGCCACCCCAGAACCCGACGTCGACCGCCACCCGGCCCTCGGCACTCGCACGCTTGACGGCGAGCGCCTCGACCGTGGTCGTCGCGGGGATCGAGTTGAGCGGCATGTCCACGATCGTGGTGACCCCGCCCATCGCAGCGGCCCGAGTCGCGGACGCGAAGCCCTCCCACTCGGTGCGTCCGGGCTCGTTGACGTGCACGTGCGTGTCGACGAGCCCGGGGAGCAGCACCTGCCCGTCCGGCACGGTGTGGTCCTGCACGGCGTCGACCACCACGTCGACGGGCAGGACGCCGGTGATGCGGCCGCCGTGGACGACGACCGCGGCCGGGCGGAACGTGCCGTCGACCCAGGCTCGCTGCGCGCGGACGACCAGGTCTGCCGTGTCGCCCGCCGGGACGCCCGTCACACGCCCGCCCCGGCCGTCGCGACCGCCGCCGGGTGGCGTTCGAAGCCCGCCAGCAGCCCCGACATCGCCTTCACCGGCGGCAGGGCGTACTCGCCGCGCTTGCCCGTGGACAACCCGAGCCGGACGAGCGACTCCGCCAGGACCGTGGCCGCCGCGACGCCGTCGACGACCGGTGCCCCGATCGCCAGCGAGACCTCGGCGCAGAAGTCAGCCATGCCCGCGCAGCCGAGCACGACGGCGTCCGCTCCCCCGTCGATCACCGCTCGGCACTCCTCGGTCACGAGCGCACGTGCACCGGACCCGGGATCGTCGAGCTCGAGCACCGGGACCTCGCACGCCCGGATCTCCGTGACGAGCGGGGCGAAGCCGTAGCGCTGGGCGAGCTCGTGCGCGCGGCCGGTCGTCCGCGCCAGGGTAGTGACGACCCCGAACCGACGGCCGAGCATCGCGGCGGCGTGGAAACCGGCCTCGGCGATCCCGATCACCGGCACCGTCGCGAGCTCCCGCGCGGCGTCGAGCCCCGGGTCCCCGAAACAGGCGACGACGAACGCGTCCACGCCGTCCTGCTCGCCGCGGGCGATCTGCTCGAGCAGCCCGGGCACGGCCAGGGCCTCTTCGTAGTGGCTCTCGATCGAGGCCGGCCCCATCGTGGGCTCGACCGCCTCGATCAGCGTGCCTGGAGCGGCGACCGCACCGGCCGCGACGCCGATCGCCCGCGTCATCGACGCGGTGGTGTTGGGGTTGACGACGCGGATGCGCATCGGGGTCCTTCCGGTGGAGCGAGTGGAGCGGTGGAACGGGTGGCGCTGGGTGGTGACCATCGTGGCGGGGGCGGGGCGGGCCTCCCGGCCGGGGTCTGCGATCTGTGGACGACCGAGCGTCGCGCCCCGCCCTGTGGAGGACGAGCCGCGACGCCGCTGGTCAGGCGCGACCGACGGCCGCGCCGTCGTCGACCGAGGGGTCGTCCGCGTCGAGCACGGGCATGCTCGGCCGGGCACGCTCGAGTGCCCAGAAGACGACGAGACCCAGGCCGCAGCCGATGAACCAGCTGTAGCTCGCCAGCCAGGACAGCACGCCGAGTGCCGGCGGCAGGACCGCGCTCGCGACCGAGATCGCACCGGTGACCACGAGGGTCCAGATGGCGTTCGGGTTGAACCCGCCGCGGTACCAGTACCGTGCGGTGCGGCTCGTCGAGTACATGTCGTCGACCGCGATGCGCTGCTTGCCGACGATGTAGTAGCCCGCGATGAGGATGCCGAACAGTGGACCGATCAGCGCACCGAGCACCCCGAGCGTGTACAGGATCGCCTGGTCGTTGCCGTACCAGTTCCACGGGGTGAGGAGCACCGAACCGACCGCGGCGATCATGCCGCCGGCCCGCCACGAGATCTTCCGGGGTGCCACGTTCGAGAAGTCGAACGCGGGGCTGATGAAGTTCGCCACGATGTTGATGCCGACGGTCGCGGTGACGAACGTCAGGCCACCGAGCAGGATCGCGAACGGGGCGCCGATGGCCTGCACGGTCTCGATCGGGTCGGTGATGAGCTTGCCGAACACCGGCACCGTCGCACTGGCGCAGAGCACCGTCAGGACCGAGAAGAACAGGAAGTTGATCGGCAGCCCCCAGAAGTTGCCGCGTTTGACCGCCCGGAACGACCGACCGTAGCGCGAGAAGTCACCGAAGTTCAGCATCGGGCCGGAGAAGTAGCTGACCACCAGGGCGACCGCGGACAGCATCACCGGGATCGATGCCCCGAACGACAGCGGCTCGCCGACCGACAGGGTGAACGAGATGTTGGCGATGCCCGCCTGGCTGACCAGGTAGACCGCGAGCGCGATCATCACCACGTAGACCGCCGGTCCGGCCCAGTCGATGAACCGCTTGATGGCCTCCATGCCCATCCAGAACAGCGCGCCCTGCGCCACCCAGAGGATCGCGTAGGAGATCCACCCCAGGGCCGACAGCCCGAGGAACGAGTGGTCGAGCAGCCCCGCCGACGCCGGGATGAACTTGAGGAAGATGATGTTCAGCGACTGGGCGGCGAGGAAGGTCTGCACGCCGTACCAGGCCATCGCGATGAGGCCGCGGATGATGGCGGGGACGTTCGCGCCGAGCACCCCGAACACCGCGCGGTTGATCACCGGGTACGGCACACCGGTGCGCTGCGACGGCTTGGCGACCAGGTTGGCGAAGACCTGCACGATGAGGATGCCGACCACCAGGGCGATGAGCACCTGCCAGCTCGCGATGCCGAGGGCGAAGAGCGACCCGGCGGTGACGTAGCCGCCGACGGAGTGCACGTCGGACATCCAGAAGGCGAAGAAGTTGTAGCTCGTCCAGCGCTGCTCGCGCAGCGGGGCGAGGTCCTCGTTCGTGAGCGCCGGGTCGTACCCGGGCTTGACGACACCGGCACCCGCTGGGGCGGGAGCGGCGGTCGTGGTGGGGGCGTGGGGCGCGGCGACTGGTGTCGCGATGTCGGTAGCCATGGCGTCCTCCGAGGGAGTGGGAAGCGGGGCGGTGCGTGCTTGAGCACGAAGCTACGGAGCGACTTCGCTCCCGCCGTTTCCCTCGTGTAACGGTCGTGTGTCCCGCACCCCGTCCTGGAACGACCGTTCCGGAACCGGGCAGGAGACCCGCGCTGCGGCTTGCCGCATCGATGGGCACGGACCCCGCACGGACCCCGCCCGGACCCGAGCGGCGGTGACCGCCGGTGGTACGAATCGACCATGAGCAGGGGAATCAGGATCGACCACGTGGGCGTCACGGTGCCGGACATCGACGCAGCCACGCAGTTCTTCGAGGCGGCGTTCGACGCCGTCGTCCTGTACGACATGCGGCGTCGTGACGAGACGCCGAACAGCAGTTCCGAGGCGCACGGCTACCTCGGCATCCCGAGCACCATGGCGCAGGGGGCCATGCGGATGCTCGCGCTGCCGGAGGGGCCGGGGCTCGAGCTGTTCGAGTACCTGGGGCCCGAGCAGCGGAACGCCGCACACCCGTCCGACCTGGGGTGGCAGCACCTGGCGATGTACGCCGACGACCTGGACGAGACGCTCGCGCGGGTCGAGGCGGCCGGCGGTACCCGGAACTCCGACCCGCGCGACCTGCGTGGTGACGAGGCGGGTGCCGGCAACCGGTTCGTGTACACCCGCACGCCGTGGGGGTCGACGCTCGAGCTCGTCAGCTACCCGACGCCGCAGCCGTACCTGGTGTACGCGCCGCGGCCGAAGTGGGCGCCGTGGCCGATGCCGGACGACGTCTACCCGGTGCCGGCACCCGCCGTGCACTGACGACAGACCGCCCCCTCAGTGCCGGGGCACCTGCCCCGTCCGCCGCACGGCCCGTTCGAGCAGTTCGACGTCGATCCCGACGTGCTGCCGGGCGATCACGCCCGCCTCGGGCGCCCGCCCCGAACACACCGCGTCCACCAGCGACTCGTGCTCGTGGAGCGCGCGGGTCTCCATCTCCGCCATGCCCTCGGCCGTGCCCCACAGGTGCGCCGGAGCGGCGATGGAGATCTGCGCCTCCAACCCGGCGAGCGCCGTCCGCAGGGCGTCGTTCCGCGCGGCGTCGATGATCGTCCGGTGCAGCACGGCGTCGGCCTGCTGCTTCTCGAGACCCGAGGTGGCGTCGCGGAACACTTCGAGCCGTGCACGGATCAGGGCGGCGTCGTCCGGGGTGACCCGTTCCGCAGCGGCGGTCGCGAGCGCCCCGTGCAGCAGCGCGATGGCGTCGGCGGCGTCCTGGATCGCCTCCCACCGGGCGAGCAGCACCCGCCCGACCGCGTCCGAGGAGCTGTCCGGCCACTCGGTGCGGACGAACGTGCCACCGCCCCGGCCCCGACGGGTCTCGAGCAGCCCCCGTTCGACGAGCCGGGCGATCGCACCCCGCACGGTGACCCGGGCGACGCCGAGCAGGCCGGCCAGTTCGCGCTCCGGCGGCAGGTTCGCGCCGGGCAGGTACTCGCCCACGGCGACGGCGGTCACGAGGCGGTCCTCGACCTCGTCGACGCGCGTCTCGGTCGCACGATCGGACACACGGACCCCCTTCGCGGTGTTACGACCACGTTAAGGCAGCAGAAAAGGTATTGCGTGGGACCTTTTTCCGCTCCATGCTGACCCCCATGTCCAGCATCACCGAATCCACGATGCCGTTCCGTGACGGCGAGACCTGGTACCGGGTCACCACGCCCGACACCCCGGTCGCCGGCGCACTGCCCCTCGTCGTCCTGCACGGCGGGCCCGGCATGGCCCACGACTACCTCCGGAACCTCGCCGCCCTGGCCGACGAGACCGGCCGGACCGTCGTCCACCACGACCAGTTCGGCTGCGGCCGGAGCAGCCACCGCCCGGACGCCCCGGTCGACACCTGGCAGCCGCAGCTGTTCGTCGACGAGTACGCCGCCCTGGTCGAGCACCTCGGGCTCGGCGACCACCACGTGCTCGGGCAGTCGTGGGGCGGCATGCTCGGTGCCGAGATCGCGGTGCGGCAGCCCGCGGGCCTCCGCTCGCTGGCGATCTGCAACTCCCCCGCGTCGATGCAGCTCTGGGTCGACGGCGCCGCCGAGCTCCGCGCGCAGCTGCCCGCCGACGTGCAGGACGCCCTGACCCGGCACGAGACGGCCGGCACCGTCGACGACCCCGAGTACCTGGCGGCGACGCAGGTCTTCTACGAGCGGCACGTCTGCCGCGTGGTCCCGATGCCGCAAGACTTCGTCGACTCCGAGGAGCAGATGGAGCGCGAGCCGACGGTCTACCACACGATGAACGGCCCGAACGAGTTCCACGTCATCGGCACGATGCGCGACTGGACCATCGTCGACCGGCTCGACCGCATCGCCGTGCCGACGCTCGTCGTCGCCGGCGAGCACGACGAGGCCACCCCCTCCACGTGGGCCCCGTTCGTCGAGCGGATCGCCGACGTCCGGCAGCACGTCTTCCCCGGCGCGAGCCACTGCTCGCATCTGGAGCAGCCGGCGGAGTTCCGCCGGGTCGTCGCGACCTTCCTGGCCGCGCACGACGACGCCTGACCCGGCCACCACCTTCCCTGGAGGCGCGGGACGGGCCCGCCCCGCGCCTCCAGGGAAGGTGGTGGCCGGGTCAGGCGTCGTCGGGCGCGGCCAGGAAGGTCGCGGCGGC
>NZ_QKLC01000018.1:0-62625 GCF_003224385.1 Curtobacterium sp. MCPF17_003
GGGTGGGCCTCCGAAGCGGGTGCGAACGGTCCGGGAACCGTCGACGAGCAGGACCGTGGGGGTCTGCAGGACGCTGAAGCGGCTCGCCAGTCCGGGGTGCTCGGCGAGGTCGATCTCCAGCCGGGTGACGCCGTCGTGCCGGGCGGCGAGGGAGTCCAGGTGCCGGGCCGTCGCGGGGCAGCGGGCGCAGGTCGGAGTGGAGAACTGGACGAGGGTGGCACGCGTGCCGAAGGCTGTCGGCGGGGCGAGGTCGGCGACCGTCCCGGCGTCGCCCGGTGCCGTCGTGGTCCGTGCGCGGCCGGTCTTCGCGCGCAGGAGCAGACCGAGCGCCGTGGCGAGTGCGAGGACTCCCACGAGCACGGCGACGGCCAGGATGTCGGTCATGCCGTGACGGTACGTGGTTCGGCAGCGTTCCGGGCCAACGTGACCGAACGTGACGGGGGCAGGTGTCGGGCCGTGGTTCGTGGCCGTGGGCCGTGGGCCGTGGGCCGTGGTTCGTGGGCCGTGGTTCGTGGGCCGTGGGCCGTGGGCCGTGGGCCGTGGGCCGTGGGCCTCGGGCCTCGGGTCTTGGGTCTTGGTCTTTGGTCTTGGGTCTCCGGTCTTGGTTCGGGTCACATCCACTGTCGGTGGACCGACCTCTGCCTCGCTTGAATAGGCATACTTTTCAAGGCAACGGGCCACGGCTTGGCGGCGCGGTACCCGTCCCGCGTGGATGTCGGCGTGCGTCCCGCACGCCGGCGAACGGAACGCGCCGCGCTCAGACGCGTCGGAGCAGCCGGGCGACGGCGCCCTGCAACAGCAACAGCAGCGCCCAGAGCAGGCCGATGCTCGGGAACACCACCGACAAGACCAGCGCGGCCGACAGCAGTCCGGCGGCGATGAGCCCCCGCGCCGAGTCGCCCAGCGGGGTGGCGAGCAACTCGGGGTTCCGTCGGAGCACGAGTTCGATGGTGGTGAGCGCCAGGCTCGTCACGACCATGCTGCCGAGGTAGAGCGCGTGGGCCACACGGTCGTCGTTCTCGCCGCTGTTGAGCAGGTTGGCGGCGAACGGCAGGAACACGATGCTGATGAGCCAGACGAAGTTCAGCTGCATGATCCGCGGGTTGTAGGACCGGACGTGCTCGAACACCTGGTGGTGGAGGATCCAGAAGCGCGAGATCAACCAGAAGGTGATGAGGAACTCGAGTAGCGCGGGCCAGTGCTGGCGGAGCAGGTCGCCGGCGCTCTCGCCCGAGGTCATCTCGCTGGCGATGTCGACCAGCGGCAGGATCAACAGCGTGATGGCGATCGCGACGGTGGCGTCGGAGAAGTTCACCAGGCGGTCGAGTCCGCGGTCCGTGCGGGCGTGCTCGGTGCGTGCGTGCTCCGTCATGGGGTGAGTGTAGGGAGTGCACGGGCCGCCGCCCTAGCATCGGGGCGTGAGCTTCGACGTGACACCCGGGCGGTACCGGCACTTCAAGGGCAACGACTACGAGGTGCTCCTCGTCGCCCGTGACGTGGAGACCGAGGAGCCGGTGGTCGTGTACCAGGCGCTCTACGGCGATCGCGGACACTGGGTGCGTTCACTCGCCGACTTCACTGCACACGTCACCCGCGACGGGTACGACGGGCCGCGGTTCGTGCCGGTCGGCAGCTGACAGCCCGAGCAACCGGTGTCGGCGCTCGCCCCTAGGCTTTCAGCGCACCGGAGACCAAGGGGGAGCGCATGCAGATCGGCGTCGACGGGCACGTGCTGCTCAGCCCGAGTGACCTGAGCACGTGGTCGACCTGCGAGTGGGCGTTCCTCCGCCGGCTCGACGCCAAGCTCGGTCGCGGGGAAGCCCTGCCGGACGTGCACGACGACATGCTCGAGCGCACCGCCCGACTGGGGGACCAGCACGAGCTCGACTACCTCGACATCCTCAAGCAGACCCGCGACGTCGTCGAGTTCGACCGCCCCGCCCCGCCGGACTACGCACGCGCCGCCGCCGAAGCACGCCAGGCCTTCGCCGACGGCGCCGACGTGCTGTACCAGCCGACGTTCCACGCAGCTCCGACGGCCGACGCCCCCGGGTTCATCGGCTTCGCGGACTTCATCATCCGCAACGACCGGGGCGAGTACGAGGTCTACGACACCAAGCTCGCCCGCCACGCCAAGATCAGCGCCCTGCTGCAGCTCGCCGCGTACGCCGAGCAGATGCAGGCGCACGGCATCCCGACCGGTCAGCAGGTGCACCTGGTGCTCGGCGACCGGACGACGACCACGCACGACCTCGCCGACATCGCGCCGGTGTACCGCACGCAGCGCGCCGAACTGCAGCGGGTCATCGCCGAGCGCATGGCCGCCGACGAGTCACTGCAGTGGGGTGACCCGCGCTACTCCTCGTGTGGCCGATGCGACGTCTGCTCAACCCAGGTCGCCGAACACCGCGACCTCGTCCTCGTCGCGGGCATGCGCCTGGACCAGCGCGCGAAGCTGATCAAGCACGAGGTGCGGACGATCGACGACCTGGCGGTCCGCACCCGGGCAGTGCCGGGCTTGTCCCGCGCGACGCAGGATCGGCTGGTGCGTCAGGCGAGCCTCCAGATCGAGACGGAAGGCGCCCGACGGAAGGGCGCCGACGGGCCGGACCAACCCGTCAAGCCGCGCTTCGAGGTCCTCGACGCCCGCGCGCTCGACGCGATCCCGGCACCCGACCCGGGCGACGTGTTCTTCGACTTCGAGGGCGACCCGCTGCACACCGAGGACGGCGTGCACTGGGGCCTCGACTACCTGTTCGGCCTGGTCGACGACCGCGCCGAGTTCACCGCGTTCTGGGCACACACGATCCGCGACGAACGCACCGCGCTCGAAGGCTTCCTCGCCTTCATCGATGAGCGCCGCCAGCGGTACCCCGGCATGCACATCTACCACTACGCGGCCTACGAGCGGACGCACCTGCTGTCGCTCGCCGCCCGGCACGGCGTGGGTGAGGACGCCGTCGACGATCTGCTGCGAGCCGGCGTCCTGGTCGACCTGTACCCGATCGTCCGCAAGGCCCTGGTCGTCGGCAGCCACAGCTACTCGATCAAGAAGCTCGAACCGCTGTACATGGGGTCGGACCTGCGCGAGAGCGACGTCACGAACGCCGCGGACAGCATCACCGCCTACGTCGACGCGATCGAGGAACTCCGGAACGGCGACGCCGCCGAGGGGCAGCGGATGCTCGACCAGGTCGCCGACTACAACGCCTACGACTGCCGCTCGACCCTGCGCCTGCGCGACTGGCTGCGTTCGCTGCGCACCGACGACCCCGACGCCGCCGACCCGGCGCTCGAGCTCGAGGTCCCACCGATCCCCGTCGAGCGCGAGCCCAATCCGGTGTACGTCGCCCTGGCTGCGCAGCTGGAGGACGTCGACGCCCTCGACCGGACGCCCGACCAGACCGCGTTGGCGCTCGCCGCAGCCGCGATCGACTACCACCGCCGCGAGGCCAAGACCTTCTGGCAGGACCACTTCGACCGCCTGCGGAACCCGGTCGACGACTGGGCCGACACGCGTGACGTCCTGGTCGTGGAGCGGGCGTCCGTCGAACGCGACTGGGACACGCTGCCGCGTGCCCGCTCGCAGTCGCGGGAACTCCGGTTGTCGGGGACCCTCGCGCCCGGCTCGCGGCTCCGGCCTGGAGGCACGCCCCACCTGGTCTACGACGACCCACTTCCGCCATCGGTCGCCTCGCCGGGCCCCGGGTCGAAGGGTGCGTCGTCGCGCGCCGTGATCGTGGACGTCCGGGACAACGGCGATGCCGTCGAGGTCCTCGTGAAAGAGGGACTTCCTGTCGGTGGCGAGCCGCACCACGAGTTCCCCGTGGCCCTCGCCCCATCGGCACCGCCCCGCGCGAAGCCCCAGCCGGAGGCGATCGCGTGGTGGGGTCAGGCCGTACTCGACGAGTTGCCGGCGATGCTGCCCGACCCTGCGCTCGACCTGCTGCGCCGGGTGCCCCCTCGTGGCCAGATCGTCCCGGTGCAGGGCGACGACACGGTGTCGGCCGTCGTGTCGACCCTGCTCGGTCTCGACCGGTCGTACCTGGCGATCCAGGGCCCTCCCGGCACGGGCAAGACCTACGTCGGCTCGAACGTCGTCGCCCGGCTCGTCCGCGAGTACGGCTGGCGCGTCGGGGTCGTCGGGCAGTCCCACGCGACGTCGGAGAACTTCCTGACCTCGGTCGTGAACGCCGGCGTCCCCGCGGACCGGGTCGTGAAGGTGCCGAAGTCCGGCGCGACCGAGGACGAGCTCGACGCCGCAGCCTGGACCCCCGTGAAGAACGGTGCCGCGGTCGCCGCGTTCCTGTCCTCGTGCGAGGCCTCGGGCACGGGCGGTGTCGTCGGGGGCACGGCGTGGACGTTCGCGAACGAGTCGACGATCGAACGCCGTTCCCTCGACCTGCTCGTGGTGGACGAGGCCGGACAGTTCTCCCTCGCCCCGACAATCGCCTCGTCGGTCGCCGCGACCCGGCTCCTGCTGCTCGGCGACCCCCAGCAGCTGCCCCAGGTGTCGCAGGGTTCGCACCCGGAGCCCGTCGACGAGTCCGCGCTCGGCTGGCTCGCCGACGGACAACACGTCCTGCCGCCCGAGTTCGGGTACTTCCTCGCCCGCACTCGCCGCATGGAGCCCGCGCTGACCGAATCCGTCTCGGCCCTGTCCTACGACGGGCAGCTGGCCTCGATGGTCTCCGGCAGGTACCTCGACGGCATCGACGCCGGGGTGCACCCCGTGCCCGTCGTGCACACGGGCAACACGACGTCCTCTGCTGAAGAGGCCGCCCGGGTCGTCGCGCTCGTCGGTGAGGTCATCGGCCGCACATGGACGGACGGTTCCGACACTCGAGCGCTGACGGACGAGGACGTCATCGTCGTTGCGCCGTACAACGCGCAGGGGGCGCTGATCCGGCAGGAGCTCGATCGCGCTGGCTACACCGGCACCCAGGTCGGCACGGTCGACCTGTTCCAGGGCCGAGAGGCCGTCGTGTCGATCGTGTCCCTGGCGGCGTCGAGTGCGGCGGACATTCCGCGCGGCCTCGACTTCCTGCTCATGCCGAATCGGTTGAACGTGGCGATCTCGCGGGCGAAGTGGGCAGCGTACCTCGTGCACTCGCCGGCGCTGACCACGGGGCTGCCCCCGTCGATCGCGGGCCTGTCCCTGTTGTCCCGCTTCATCGAGCTCGTCGAGACGCGGGGCTGAGGGCGGTCCGCTCCGCTGAGCGGTCTTTACGGCTCAGCGGAGCAGGCGCTTTCGCATCTTTTCGGCCAGTCACGCCGGAGCGGTTGCAGCGCTCTCGGCCTCGAACTTGTGTCGCAGCGTCAACAGCTCCGCAACTGCTTCGAAGAACGGCCGAGTGAGACCGCCTTGTACGCTTCGAATGTTAGTACCGTCGGGCGACTCACTCTCCGCAATCAATCCGAGCGTGACTTGATGGCCATTCTGTGGGCCGACCTTGAAGACCGCACCTGTGAACGATCGGCTTTTCATCCTCAACTGGTTGGTGGTGGTTTTTGTGAAGCCCCAAGCCTTCATGGTGGTTGCCCAAGAATCAGTGGTCGGAGCATCGAGAGGGGGCATTTCATCGAACTTCCCGTCCGATCGCTCACTTCCGTTCAGGCACGATCGGAGAACGCTCTGCTCATGAGAGATGCGCGAATAATCCGAGCTGTCCGCAAACAGCTCATTACTCGCCGCTCTGGCTCGCAACAACCAGCACGCATCCTGAAGATCTAATTCATAGAGTGAGACCCTCCACGACCCGTTCTGGCCACCCAGATTCAGACTTCTCGCCGCGGCATCGAGAATCCGATCAAGCATCAATTCGTCGCGCATGGTGTCGAAAAGGTTTTTCCGCGTTCCCCTCTCTCGATGTCGTTTTGCCCATGAAATAAGAGCACATACGACTGCCAGGCCGCCGATCGCGATACCGACCCAAAGGGTTTCCTTCAACGCCGTGAGGATTGCGGCTAGGAGGCTCAGGATTGTTGCGGCATCAAGAAGCCCAGTGGGGCTGAGGCGCTTCATGCTAATTCAGGTTCATCGGCGCCAAGAGCCTGCGCATAGTTAATCAGTTGACCGGCACTGAGACGCGCCGCATGTTCAACATCCGACGCAGCCATTTCGGAGAATCCACCAACCACCTTCGTGCCCTGCAGGTCGAAGATGGGGTAGGGCGTAGCCGCTACAGCCTCTAGTACCGCCGTTTCCGCGGTGGCCAATGCATCCGCCAAGACGGCGATTTCTGCGCAAGCATCGGCAGGCATTGCGTCAAGGAGAAGCAAGAGATCGATTCTTGACGGTGCATCATCAGTATCTGACGCGGAGATCGGAGCGGTCGCCTGCCCCATCGGCCAACGAGCGATGATCTGAGCCACGAGCTGTTCTGATCGCATATCGATCGCCTGTGGCGTCCAGGAAGTTTGCGAGGGGAACTGTCGATTCAGCGGAAGGTTTGAATCGTGGAGGATTTCTGCCTTCTCCGCCGGTCCGCGCCGGGCCAAATGTTCGTTGCTGCCGGTTATGGTCAGGTTTCCGATGACATGTGTACGGGATTCCGCGAGTTCAACGGAGACTCGGTTTGCGTCGAGCATTTCGAGCCAGTTATCTGAGAGCTCTTGGGGAAGGATGTGCTCCACCTCCAAGTCGTCCCGCCGGACATGCTCGTTGGGCGCGATTTGGTCGTTGAGCTCGCCGAGGATGTATACGATCTGCCGTGGCTGTAGCGTCCGGTAAATCGGAGTTGCTGGACCGCGCTCGCGCAGCTCAGCATCCCGCGGCCAGTACTTACCGCTGCTGCCAAGTTCTTTCAGGACCGCACCGACGAGGTCCTCGGAAGACGAGGTGGCATAGGGCAAGGAGGACAGGATCCTGTTGAGATTGTTGCTTGGGATACCCGCCACGCCTCGCCGAACGAGATAAGCCAGAACGAGGCGCAGCACTTCGGCGCCCTCTCCGGCGGAAATGCGCTTGGCGGAAACCCGAGCGAGAACCTCTAGAGCCATGGGCAAATAGGTCTGACTGCCCCAGTCTTGTAGCTCTCGCAGGACTCGTTTGAGCGACTCTTGCAACCCCGCCGATGCGGTTGCCGACGGTGAAGTGGCGACGATGAAGTTGTCTACCTCGTCGAGAAGCCTATTCAGCTCCAATCTCGTCGCAGCTGGCATTGCGAGTTCATTCTTGCGTGCACTCGCCGCGAGGTGGGCTTGGAACGGTCCGTAAAGATCTCTCTGCGTGGCTTTATTGTTCGTGCGCACTAGCTGAGCCCATAGGTACTGGGCGAGAGTGCTCTCGCCCAGTCGGTCTTCCATTGGCTTCCAGGTTTGCTCGTACACCGAGCCGGCATCAGCGGCGTCAAACTGCATGAAGCTGTGATTTCGAATCAGATCGATCGCACTGAGGCGCATACCTGAATGATTGATGGTGTTGAAGATCTGATTGATGTTGTCGTCATCCGAGGTATTGATCTCGACCAGGAGAAGGCGCAGCAGAACAGCCTTCTCCATCCGATCAAAGTCGAACGCATCTTCGTCGATTCGCAAATCGAGCTGGTGCCTGAACCATTCGTATGCCTGGCCGATCTGACCAGCCGGCTCTTGGGCATACACCGTGCGTTCAAAGTCGCTTTGATCGTTCGCGCCAGGAATGAGGCGATGAGGGTCATCCTGATTGTACTGGTTTGCAAGATATTGATTTGTATAGGTGTTCGGATCCCACGTCGGCTGCTTCGTTGCTCGTACGTCGCGTAGAACCGCAATTAAAACGAGAAGGGTCGTGAGGCGCTGTTGACCGTCGATCACCCAGTATCGAGAAACGGTCGAAGCTGGGCCAGGTGCGGGATGAAGTACGATGCTTCCTAGAAAATGGCCTTCATCTTTGGTGAGGCGACCTGATGCCACATCGTTCGAATCGTATTGCTCGACTATGTCGTCCCAGAGTTCCTTCCACTGGGGAGCCTTCCACTTGTAGTGGCGCTGGAACTGCGGAACAACGAAGACCTTCGTGCCTACTAGCAGGCGAGCGAGGTCAGTTTGATTGGTTTGCATGTCACCCCTTCCTCTTGAGCCTATCGTGAGGATCTCTCCGAGGCCACGGTCAGGTGAGCGCAGGCTCCACCCACTTCGTGGGGTAGAGAGCTGTAGGCGCTAGCGCGGTTCGGAAGCTGTGGACGCGCAGTGGATTGGCTCGGTGCGGGGTCGCCGCAGGTTGTCTCAATCGGTCGAGTTTGTGTGCGACCTCCATCGTGGTCGCGTGCATCTGGGCGCTGGAGGACCTGACCTCGACGACGGCAGTGTTGGGCAGCGACGGGCCGGACCGCACGGGGCACTGTGGGTGTCCGTGGGCATCCTCGCGCCGACCTGCTCGGCGTGCCTGGTCGAGGGTCGCCTGCGCGCTGCGCGCTGCGCTCGGCTGATCGGCTCGAGACGGCCGCGGTGGTTGACGCTGTGTTCGCTGCCCTGATCGCGACCGTCGCCGTGGCCTGGATCTCCTCGAGCACCGCCTTCACCGCGGGGCTTGCCCAGCTGCCGGTGGTGATCTCCTCGACGATCGCGCGGTCGACCGCGCCGAATTGCTTCCGGAGGATACCGGTCGCATCGAGCAGACCGATGACGGCAGCGGCGGACGGTGTTGGCTCAGCCCAGCCGGCGAGCACGTCGGCGAAGCCGGAGCGGAGCGCCGCCTCGGGACGGCCGTGCTGCTCCGGGTAGTTCGTCATCGGGAAGGTGCCGAGGGTCCGCCCCCTGCTCGACCGTGATGACGCCCCGATCGGCCAAGCTCGCGATCACCGCTTCGTGCAGGGGGCGCTTGCCGAGCCGCTGCACCCACCACTTCGCCTTGCGCGGGGTGCCCGACGCGGCGACGGTGCCGGCGGCTCGTCGAGGACCGCGTCGCCGGTAGTCGACCACGGCGACGAGACCGGATCGCAACGAGGCCGTTCCGCGGAGCGCGAGGTCGGCGAGGACCGCGCCGCGGAGGTCCAGGTTGAGCGTCTGGACGTCGGTGGACGGTCGTCCGTCCGACTCGATCAGGAGGAGGGCGAATGCCTGGGGGACCGTGGCGGTCGACCTGCCCGGCATGCTTGATTGGTATGACTATTCAAGCGTCCACCGAGTGGTGTCGGCGGCGGTGGCGTGCCGTGCCTGACGCGGAGCGGGTCAGTCGTCGCTGGTCGGGACGCCGCCCTGCATCTGCGCCCGCATCTCGGCGAGGACATCGGCGTGCAGGAAGTTCGCTTCGGCTGCACTGGTGGGGTCGACCACGATGCCGAACTCCTCGGGGAGCGCGGACACGAGCTCGGACATCGGCACCGGACGCCCCTCGGCCTCGGGCAGCCCAGCGGCGAGTTCGCCCGGGTCGGTGAAGACGGGCACGAACGGCTTGTCCCGGATCATGACGTGAACGACGCTGCCGGCCTCCGGAGCGCCCGCCGGCTTCCAGGGCACCCACGCCGCGCTGCGCAGGAAGCCCGCGGGCGAGGCTGCCATCCTGCGTCGCAGTTCGGCAGCAGCGGTCGGCGGGGCCTTGTCGACGCCTCGGCCGAAGGCTGATCCGTTCGTCTCATCGGTACTCACGCCAGCCATGCTGTCACGGTCGGCGGACACGGCGGGGCGAAGCCGCGCCTCCAGGCCGATGCCCGGTGCACGCGGACATGCGCCGGGCGTCGGAGGTGACGGTCTTAGTACGCGGCCGACTGTCCGCCGTCGATCGGGACGACCGTCGCGTTGACGTAGGACGCGTCGTCGGACAGCAGGAAGGCGACGACGGCGGCGATCTCGGGGGCCTCGCCGTAGCGCTTCGTCGGGTTGACCTGGATGAACTCCTCGGCGGCCTTGCGCGGGTTCTCCGCGTCGAGCTGCTTCATCGAGTTCTCGACCATGGGCGTCCAGATGGCTCCGGGGGCGATGGCGTTGATGCGGATGCCGTAGCGGCCGTACTCGACGGCCGAGTTGCGGGTGAGGCCGACGACGCCGTGCTTGGCTGCCGCGTACCCGGACTGGTTGCCGATGCCGCGGATGCCGCCGACGCTCGCCGTGTTCACGACCATGCCGGAGCCCTGCTCGCGCATGACCTTGAGCACCTTCTCGAGCCCGAGGAACACGCCGCGCAGGTTGATCGACACGACGCGGTCGAACTCGGCGGCGGTGAACGACTCGGTGGGGTTCTGCTTGCCCTCGATGCCGGCGTTGTTGAAGAAGCCGTCGATGCGGCCGAAGCGCTCGGTCGTGGCGGTGACGTAGGCGTCGACCTGGGCCTCGTCGGACACGTCGGCGACGGTGGTCAGGACCTGCGCGTCCGGGGTGGCCTCGAGCACGGCGGTCTTCGTCGCCTCGAGTCCCTGCTCGGAGACGTCGACGAGGGAGAGTGCAGCGTCCTCGGCGGCCAGGCGGACGGCGGTCGCGCGGCCGAGGCCGGAGCCGCCGCCGGTGATGAGGACGACGCGGTCGGCGAAGCGGGTGGTGACGGTGCTGGTTTCGGGCATGGGGGAGGCCTCCTGAGGTCTTCGACGGTGAAGGGCTCGGGGTCCGCGGTGGGGCAGCGAGTCCGATCGATGCATCTGCATCAAGATTTCTAGACTACACCTGTCGTTTAACGACGCGGTCAGCAGGTGTCCAGCACCCGCACCATCGCGCTGCCTGCCTCAGCTCGTGACGATCGAGGTCGTCGTCGCCATGGTCGCCGCCATGATCACGACCATCGTCGCGGCCTCGATCTCCTCGAGTACCGCCTTCACCGCCGGGCTCGCCCAGGAGCCCGAGGTGATCTCCTTGACCAGGTCCTTGTCGACGGCGCCGAACTGCTTGCGCAGGGTGTTCGTCGCGTCGAGCAGGCCGATGACCGCGGCGGAGAACGGCGTGGGTCCTGCGCGGCCGGCCAGCACGTCCGCGATGCCGGATCGCAGCAGCGCCTCCGGGGCTCCGTCCCGCTCCGGGTGCTTCGTGGTGGGGAAGAGGCCGAGCACCTTCCCCTGCTCGACGCTGATGACGCCGCGCTCGACGAGTCCGGCGAACACGTCGTCGCGCAGCTGGCGCTTGCCGAGTCGGCTCACCCACCACTTCGCCTTGCGCGGCGCACCGGCCGCCGCGATGGAGCCGACCACACCGTCGAGCACGGGGTTGCCCGTTACGGCGCCGTTCACGACTGCGACGAGTCCGTCCTGCAGCGAGACGGCACCGCGCAGCGCGAGGTCGGCGAGGACCGCCCCCGCGAGACCCGTGTCGAGCGTCGAACCGTCGAGAGCGTGGCGTCCGTCGGGCTCGACCTGCAGGAGCGCGAACGCCTGTGGGACCGTGAGTTGCTCAGCCATGCCCGCAGCCTGCCACGCGGGGCGGAGGTGCGCCGACCCTCCGAGCCGACACCCAGCGGCGCCGGACCGCCCGACGTCAGCAGGCGTCCAGCACCCGCACCATCGCGTCCCGCTCCGCCGGAGCCACCCACAGGTGGTACTTCGCCTTCACCGTGACCTGGTGCTCGATGTAGGTGCAGCGGAACGCCTTGTTCGCGGGGAGCCAGGTCGCCGCGTCGCCGGAGCCCTTCTGCGAGTTGGACCGGCCGTCGACGGCGAACAGGTTCACCGGGTCGTTCGCCAGCGCCTGCCGCTCGGTCTCGGTGAGCTGCTGCGCCCCGGTCCGCCAGGCGTTCTCGAGCGCGACGACGTGGTCGATCTGCACGAGGGTCGAGGTCGTGTTGCCGCGCACGAAGTCCACCGTCGCACCGGTGTACGGCGAGACGAGGGTGCCGGTGAGCACCTTGCAGCGGCCCTCGCGGGTGATGTCGGCGAGGTCGCGGGCGAGGACGTCGTTCCGGGTGTCGCACCCGTTGCGGTCGACGTCGAGCCAGGCGCTGCCGAAGTCGCCGGTGCGGTCGTAGCCGGTGCCGGCGGCCTTGCCCTTGACGGGCAGGTCGGCGAGCTGGGTGCGTGCGCGGACCGCGTCGGCGTCGGTTCCGCGGCTGACGGTCGGACTGGAGGCGGGGGTCGCCCCCGACGACGCCTGCTGCGGTCCGATGGTGGTCGTCTCCCCGGCCGTGGGACCGCCCGCCGCGGTCGTTCCCCCCTTGGTCGTGCCCGCCGCGTCGGCGTCCGGTCCGAGGACGCCGGACGCATCGAGCGCGTACCCGCCGACGGCGAGGGCCAGGACGACGAGGACGGAGGTCAGGGTGATGCGGCTGCGGCGTCGGTGGGACGTCATGCGGTGGGACTCCAGGTGGTGCAGGGCGGAACGGTGGTGCGGGTGCAGGTGCGGGCGGTGCGGATCAGGTCAGCAGGGAGCGGATGTCGTCGGCGGTCAGGTCGTCGGCGAACAGGGCGTCGTCGTCGATCATCGTGGCGAAGAGCTCGGCCTTGCGCGCGGCGAGGGCGAGGACCTTCTCCTCGATGGTGTCCTCGGCGATGAACCGTTGGACGCTGACCGACCGGGTCTGCCCGATGCGGTGCGTGCGGTCGACGGCCTGGGACTCGGCGGCGGGGTTCCACCACGGGTCGAGCACGAACACGGTGTCCGCCTCGGTCAGGGTGAGCCCGAACCCGCCGGCCTTCAACGAGATGAGGAACGCCGGGGCGGTGCCCTGCCGGAAGCGCTCGATGACTTCCGGGCGCTTGCGGGTGGATCCGTCGAGGTACTCGTAGCCGATGCCGCGGGCGTCGAGGGCGTCGGACACCATCCGCAGGAACGAGGTGAACTGGCTGAACACCAGAGCGCGACGGCCCTCTGCGGCGAGCTGTTCGAGTTCGTCGAGCAGCAGGTCGAGCTTGGCCGAGGGGATCTGAGGTGCGGAAGCGTCCGAGTCGCTCGCCGGCGTCGACACCAGCGCCGGCGACAGCGCGAGCATCCGCAGCAGCGTCAGCGACCGGAACACGATCATCCGGTTCTTCGACAGGTCGTCGATCAGGTCGAGGACCTTCAGGCGCTCCCGGTTCAGGGTGCGCTCGTACAGCTCCCGGTGCGCGGGGTCGAGCGTGACCCGGACGACCTGTTCCTGCTTCGGCGGCAGGTCGGCCGCGACGGCTTCCTTGGTGCGGCGGAGCATGAGCGGCCGGAGCCGTCGGCGCAGCCGCCCGGTGAGCTCCTGCCGGGCCTCGCCCCGGAGCTCGGGCGAAGCGAGGGGCTTCACGTAGTCGTCGCCGAACCGGGTCCAGGTGGACAGCAGCCCGGGCGCGACGATGTGGAACAGTGCCCACAGGTCGGTCAGGCCGTTCTCGAGCGGGGTCCCGGTGATCGCGAACTTCACCGGTGCCTGCAGCTCCGAGGCCACACGGTGGGTCTGGGACTGCGGGTTCTTCACGAACTGGGCCTCGTCGAGCACCAGCGCCGACCACGGCAGGTCGGTCCAGGCGCGGGCGTCGAGCCGCAGCAGCGCGTACGAGGTGACGACGACGTCCGACGCAGCTGCGGTCCGGGCGACGAGCCGCGGGTCCTTCAGCGACGTCGAGGTCACCGTCGCGACCCGCAGCGACGGCACGAACTTGGCGGCCTCGGAGGCCCAGTTGCCGACGACCGAGGTCGGTGCGACGACCAGGAACGGGGGCGCGTCGGGCTCCGCGGCGCGACGGGCGGCGACCATCGCGAGCACCTGCAGGGTCTTGCCGAGGCCCATGTCGTCGGCGAGCACCCCGCCGATGCCGTGTGTCACCAGGAACGACAGCCACGCGTACCCGGCGTGCTGGTACGGCCGTAGGTCGGCGTGCACGGTGTCCGGCACGGGGACGTCACCCGGGGGAGTCGCCCCGAGCAGCCCCGAGGCGATCGCCTGCCACCGCTCGTCGTGCGAGGTCTCGTCGGCCAGCAGGTCGAACTCCGACCACAGCCCGGCGTGCAGCGGTGTGACGGCGATCGGCTGGTCGGGCTCCCACTCGTCCAGGTCGCGGGCCTCGTCGATGAGCTCCTTGAGCCGATCGAACGCGGGGTCGGCCAGCGACAGGTACGAGTTGTCGACGAGCTTGAGCCGTCGCCGCCGACCCGCGAGCGCGGTGAGCAGCGGCGTGAAGGGGATCTGCTTGCCGTTGACGCTGACGATGATGCCGAGGTCGAACCAGTCGTGCTTGTCCGACGGCATCGTCGTGACACGGATGTGCGGCCGCCCGCTCAACCGCTCGTAGTCGAGCCGCTCGCCCTGCACGACGGTGCGGACGCCGAGCGACGGCAGCTCGGGCAGGAACTCGTTCGCGAACACCGCGACGTCGGCCCCGTCGATGGTGCCGTCCTGGAACCAGTCCAGTCCGCCACCGGGTCCGGCAGAGCGGACGGGAGGCCCAGCCTGCGTCGCGTCGTCGGCCGGCGTCGTCGCCGTGGTCGCCTCGCCGGTGCCGGCCGGATCGTCGGCGGCGCGGAGCCCGGACAGGTCGGGGAGCGGGCCGTGCAGGGACACCGGGTCCTTCCGGCCGTCGACGTGCCAGCGCCAGTGCAGGTGCACGCGGTCGTCGGTGCGCGGGGCCCGGGCCGGCTCGAAGGTCGCGGCGAGCACGAGCTCCGGCGGGGTGCGCTCGGGTAGCTCCACCGAGCCGTCGGAGCTGACCAGGCCGAGGGCACCACGCAGCCGGGGTGACCAGTCGGCCAGGAACTCGTCGACCTCGGCGGTCGGCACGGTGATCCGGGTGCCCTCGACGAGCATGCGGCGCTGGTCCTCGGGCACCGGTGCCGGGGTCGGGGCGACGGCCACCGTGAACTCGGGGCTCTCGCGGAACACGTACACGCCGTGGTCGCCGATCATCCGCGCTGCTCCGGGCACCACGGGCCGGCCGTCGAGCACGGCACTCGCGCCGATCACCACGGCGTCGTCGTGTCGGGCGACGTCGAGCAGCACCTGGGCCTGCGTGCCGAGCACCGCACCGCCCTCGCGCTTGCCAGTGACGAAGGCGATGTCGAGCGCCGCGGCCTGCTGCAGGAGCGGCCAGAGCAGGGGACTCCGGAAGTCGTCGAGGTGCAGCCAGTCGCTCTCACCCGGCAGGCCCGCGAGCTGCCCGGCACGGTGCAGGGCGGCGAGCTGCAGGAACCAGGCGTGCTGCTCGGCCCCGACGCCGAGCCGGTTCTGCGAGTAGGGGAGCGTGCCCCAGGTCAGCTGCCCGCGCACCCAGTTGCCGGCGTCGCTGCGGGTCACCGGCCGGACCCCGAGCCGCACGCTGCGGGACGGCGACGGGAGGGCGCGGCCGGCGGCACGGGCTCTCGAGGCGAGCTTGGCGGGGACCGCGTCACGCAACTCGAACTGCAGTCCCATCCGGGTGCCCTGCGGGGTCGGCGCCCGTTCGTCGTCACCGGCGAGGCGGGCGAGGTCGTGCCTCCAGTCCGAGGGCGGCGGAGCCGGCGTCTCCGGGCGTGGGCCGGCGTTCGCGGCGAGGGCGCGGGCGTTGATGGTGAGGAGCGCGGCCGCGACGTGCTTGCAGTCGCCGCCGAGCGGGCAACTGCAGGTGCTGCGGACCGGGCGGACGAAGTCGCCGCGTGCCGGGGTGGTGTCGACGCGGAGTTCGTACGGGTCGTCGGCGGTGCCGGACACGACCGCGGTGACCGTGCCGTCGTCGTCGTGCCAGGTGGCGTCGTCCACCAGGCCGGCGCGGACGACGTCGCGTGCGCGGCCGAAGGTCTGCGGCCCGACGAAGCGGATGACGTCGACGGCGTCGATCATCGGGGCAGCAGGCACGGGACCATCGTGCCAGCCACCACCGACGATCCGCGCCGCCACTCTGTGCGCCGCACATGCGACAGGACTACCGTCCAACTCGGAGCGCGACGACAGCGGTCCACGGAATCGATTGGAACCTCATGCCGGACCGACTGCGGTGGGTACGCGACTCAGCCGACCACTGGAACGGGTTGCTCGACTCCGAGGTCGTGTGCGACATCACCCGCACTGATTCGTACACCGTCGATTCCCCGGACCACTCGTTGACCGGCGGGCACTCATCCTTCGAGAGCGCGGCCGCTCAGGTGCACGGTTGGGTGCGCTGGACCGGCCGTTAGGCCGCAGAGCGCAACCTGGTTGTAGGACCACCCGCTGCTCCCTAGCGTGAGAGGGCAGGCCGGGGACCACCCGGAGGTGACCACACCGCTCTGCTCCAGGAGAGAGAGGTGTTCCCATGACCGACACGACCGAGTCGCAGTCGCCTGCCCACCTGCCTGCTCCACCACGTTCGCTCGTCGCCGTGGCCGGCCAAGACACCGACGAAGCCATCAGCTCGCTCGCTGGCATGTACGCGGGCAAGTCCTGGTACTCCCGAGCCCTCGACCAGGACTACTGGTTCAAGTACGTCGGCGTCGGTGACGAACGGCTGAGCATCCGCCGTTCCCAGATGCACGGGTACCTGCGGGGAGACGTCGCCACCGAGGGCGAGGTCGTCGTGCAGTGGCTCGAGCGCGGCGAGGCCCGCGTCGACGTCGGCCGCGACGAGGTCCGCATGCAGCCGGGCATCCCCACCATGTTCCCCGTCGAGCGCCGGTTCGAGATGGAGTACCAGGACTGGGACCAGCGCCTGGTGCACCTGCGCCGCGACCTGGTGCTCGACGTCGCCGCCGAGGACCACCTGGTCGACGGCACCATGGCGTTCGACACCACCGCGGCGCCGGACCCCGCCGCCGTCGGACTCTGGCGCACCGCCGTGTCGGGGGCGCTCCGGGCCCTCCGCGAGGAGGGCGAGGGGTCCCTCGCCTGGCACGAGGCGCAGCGCGACGTCGCCCGTGCGCTGTTCCGGATCTACCCGCTGCAGGCCGAACGGTTCCCCACCGGCTACGGCACCCGCAGCGACGGACGCCTCCGGGCCGCGGTCGAGTTCATCCAGGCGCACGCGCACGAGCCCCTGACCGTCGCCGACATCGCGCAGGCCGCGGGGCTGAGCATCCGCGGGATCCAGGAGTCGTTCCAGCGGGCGTTCGAGCGCTCGCCGATGACGTACCTGCGCGAGGTCCGGCTCGGACGGGTGCACGAGGAACTTCGGATCCTCGACCCGCAGGCGACCTCGGTGGCGGACGTCGCGCGGCGCTGGGGCTTTGCGCACATGGGGCGGTTCGCGTCGGTGTACGCGAACCGGTTCGGGGAGTACCCGCGGGAGACGTTGCGGCGCTGAGCTCTGCTCCTCCCGGCAGCGTGAGCACCCCTCGAAATGGGGGTCCCCCGGCTTGGGGTAGAACTGACAGTCTGCTCGGGGGGTGCGAGGGGCGTACCCCCTGAGGGGAGCTCCATGAGCAGTCCATCCGGTCCGACCGAGGACGACGGTCATCCCGTCTTCCTCGGGGAGACGAGCAGACGATCCGTCCTGCTCTTCGCTGCCGCGGCAGCAGTCACTGCGGCGACGCTCAGTGGCACGTCTCGGGCGTTCGGCGTCGAGCCGTCGAACCTGACGTACCCGTCGTACCCCGAGTCGACCTCGACGCGGGATCGTGCGTTCTCGGCCAGGGCGGCCGAAGAATTCGCGAACGGCAAGATCCCGGTCAGCGAGCTGACCTACGTGGCGGAGTCGACGAACGCCCTGGGCAAGCAGTACCTGCTGGCGAGCGCCGCCACGGCCTACTCCGCCCTGGGCAAGGCGTACCAGGCCGCGCTCAACAAGCCGATGACGATGGCCGAGGGGTACCGGGACTACGCGCGCCAGGAGTACCTCTACCAGGGGTACATCCAGCAGAAGCCTGGGTTCAACCAGGCGGCGTACCCCGGGACCTCGATCCACGGGTTGGGTCGGGCCGTGGACTTCAGCGGAGGTGTCAACAGCTACGGCACGCCCGAGAAGGCGTGGATGAACGCCAACGGCCCGACCTTCGGCTGGCAGCCGGTCGGCGACGGTTTCGACTCCCGTGAACCGTGGCACTTCGAGTACGACGGCTCCTACCAGCCGGAAGAACCAGCACCGCCCGTCAACGAACGACAGGAAGACACAGACATGAAGCTCATCACCAACAACGGACGCACCTGGCTCGTCGGCGAGTTCACGGCGGTCGAGATCGACACCGACTTCCTCAACGAGCTGAAGTCGGCCTACAACGTCCCGGGTTCGCTCGGCAACCTCCGCGCTGCACTCGCGGCGCAGTACGGCGAACCGGTCGCCATCCAGGCCGCCGGCAACGTCGAGGGCATCATCGCGGTCGCGAAGAAGAACCGCGCGGGCCTGGTCAGCGAGCTCAAGCGCTGACCACGGACCACTGCACGGACGAGGGGCCTGCCGGCGATCTGGCAGGCCCCTCGTCTGCGTGTGCTCGCTGGTACTCCGGGCACGTGCTCGTGCAGCGGTGTCGGATCGGTCCAGCGGCCTCAGTAGTCCCCATCGCTGACGTGAGCTCCCGAGCTCTGGCAATTCCCGCGATGGGGAGCGAGAGTCGTCACCGAATCGCAACGTGCCGACACCCGGTTGTTCACGAGCGAGCACGCGTCAGGTCCTCCCGGGCGTCGGGTGCTCAGTCGCGCAGGGGCTTACCGCCGGTCACCTCGCCCGTCGCCAACTTGCTGTGCCGCCGTGAGTACCCGAAGTACACTCCGAGCCCGATCGCGAACCAGATCGCGAACCGCACCCAGGTCTCCCACTGCAGGAACGTGACGAGCCACAGCGACGCGATGACGCCGATGATCGGGATGACGGGCATGAACGGCAGCCGGAACTGGCGGTCCAGGTCGGGCTGCCGGTAGCGCAGCACCACCACGGCCGAGCACACCACGACGAACGCGAGCAGGATGCCGATGTTCGTGAGCTCGGCGACGACACCGATGGGCAGCACCCCGGCCAGGATCGCCGACGCGATGCCGAGGATCCAGGTCACGCGGGTCGGCACGTGCCGCTTCGGGTCGGTCTTCGCGAACCACTTCGGCATCAGGCCGTCGCGACTCATCGAGAACCAGACGCGTGAGGCACCGAGCATGAACGTCACCAGCACCGTGACGATGCCGACGATGGCACCGATCGCGATGACGTTGGCGACACCGCCGAGGCCGACGGACGCGAACGCCGACGAGAAGCCCGACGCCGGGTCGATGTCGGTGTACTTCTGCATCCCGGTGAGCACGAGGGTCGCCAGGACGTACAGCACCATCGAGATGCCGAGGGACAGCAGGATCGCCTTCGGCATGTGCTTGCGGGCGTCGGTGGACTCCTCGGCCGCGGTGGACATGGCGTCGTATCCGAACACGGCGAAGAACACGGTCGCGGCACCGGTCATCACGCCGCCGAAGCCGAACGGGAAGTACGGGGAGTAGTTCGCACTGTTGATGTGGAACACGCCGAGCACGACGATGAGCACGACGAGCGCCACCTTGATGCCGACGGCGACGAACTCGAACCGGGCGGCGCTGCGGATGCCGCGCGTCAGCACGAACGCGGTGAGCAGGCACAACGCGATCGCGAAGACGTCGATCACGTGCCCGTCACCGGTGCCCGGGGCGCCGAGCATCCACGCGGGCAGGTCGATGCCGAACTGGCCGACCAGGAACCCCACGTAGCCGGAGATGCCGATCGCGACCACCGCCACGATCGCTGTGTACTCGAGCAGCAGGTCCCAGCCGATGAACCACCCGACGATCTCGCCGAGCACCGCGTAGCCGTACGTGTACGCGCTGCCGGCCTTCGGGATGAGCCCCGCGAACTCGGCGTACGACAGGGCAGCGGCGGCGCTC
Organism: Curtobacterium sp. MCPF17_003; assembly: GCF_003224385.1. Classification (NCBI taxonomy): domain Bacteria; kingdom Bacillati; phylum Actinomycetota; class Actinomycetes; order Micrococcales; family Microbacteriaceae; genus Curtobacterium; species Curtobacterium sp. MCPF17_003. Next base: position 19,580 of record NZ_QKLC01000018.1, read on the forward strand.
GCGACCCCGGCGACCAGGAAGCTGATCAGCACCGCGGGCCCGGCGACGCCGTTCGCGACGGTGCCGGCGAGGGTGAAGATGCCGGCGCCGATGATGCCGCCGATGCCGATCGCGGTGAGCTGCCACAGACCGAGGTGCCGTTTCAGGCCGTCCTCGCCCCCGGCCTCGTCATCGATCGTGTCGATGGGCTTCCGTCGGAACAGGGTGCGTGTCGTCGTCGTCACCCGCCCATGGTGCACCCGGAGGCGGTCGCGCGCACGTGCGGGCTGTGGGTGTTCGGGCGGCTGGCCGAGCGCGTGCGCGGCGGGGTTTCGCGGTGGGCGACACTTCTCGCGCCGCCGATCCCGTGAACTGTCGCTGGGCGCGAAAGGTCGGGCGCACGAAAGCAGCCCCGCGCACGCACGCGCCCGCACCGCAGGCGCCGGGCGTAGACCTGGAGCATGCGCCACCCGAAGAGGACCGAGCCCGGCCCCGGCCAGGAGTCCGTCTGGGACTACCCCCGCCCACCCGCCGTCGAGCGGGTCACCGCCCGCGTCGTCGTCCGTCTCGGCGGCACGGTCGTCGCCGACACGACCGACGCCCTCCGCGTGCTCGAGACCTCGCACCCGCCGGTCTACTACCTGCCGACGGCCGACCTGGCCGAGGGCGCGCTCGTGAAGGCGTCCGGTTCGAGCATGTGCGAGTTCAAGGGCCTGGCGCGCTACTTCGACGTCGTCGGCGGCGACGGGACGGTCGCGAGCCGTGCCGCCTGGAACTACCCGACGCCCGTGCCCGGCTACGAGTCGCTGCGGGAGCGCGTGGCGATCTACCCGTCGGCGATGGACTCGTGCGAGGTCGGCGGCGAACGGGTCCAGGCGCAGGACGGCGACTTCTACGGTGGCTGGATCACGTCGGACATCGTCGGACCGTTCAAGGGAGCCCCCGGCACGCTCGGTTGGTGACCCGGCGTCAGCGGTTGGCGTACGGCGACCAGAACGGCGGCGGGAACGCGCCCCCGGTGACGATCACGAGCACCTGCCAGACGAGCATGACGAGCCCGGCGGTCCCGATCACGATGCCGATCCACGACCACACCTGCACCGCTCGACGCCGACCGGCGATCCGGATCGCCCGCCAGCCACTCAGCACGCACACCAGCCCGAACACGGCACCGAGCAGCACGTGGCGCACGGTCGACTGCGCGGGCACGATGATGCCGAGGTAGAACGCGACCGGTCCGAGCAACACCGCGAAGGTCGCCGGAGCTGCCGGCGGTTCGTGGTCCCGAGCGACTGCTCCCATGGACCGCATGATAGCGAGTGAACCTCGCTTCGTGCACGTCCACGTCGCGCAGCGCGGGCACCGGATCGAGGGAGCGGGCACCATGGGGGCATGCGTTCTGTCTTCCGCGTCCTGCTCGGCCTGGTCCTCGTCGTCGCGGGCACGAGTCACCTCACCTTCGCGCGCAAGGAGTTCACGGCGCAGGTGCCCGACTTCGTTCCACTGGACGACGACACGACGGTGCTCGCGTCGGGAGTCGCGGAGATCACGCTCGGCTCGGCCCTGGTGCTCGCTCCGAAGCCGACCCGCCGCTTCGTCGGCTCGGTCGCGGCCGTGTTCTTCACGGTCATCTTCCCCGGCAACCTGTCGCAGTGGGTGAACCGTCGCGACGCCTTCGGTCTGGACAGTGACGAGAAGCGCTTCGTCCGCCTGTTCGGTCAGCCCGTCCTCATCGCGCTCGCCCTCTGGTCGACGCGCGGCCGGCGCTCCTGATGGGCGCGCCCGCGCGGCAGAGCGGCCCGGCAGCCGGGGCGGGTCCCGATCCGCTCGGGTCCGGTCCAGCACGTTTCGGTCGGGAGGCCCGCCACCCCCTGACAGGCCGCAGCCGCGTCGCGGACGTGGTCGCCTCCACCGCCCTGCTCGTGGTGCTCACGGTCGGCGCGTTGGCAGCGGGATGGGCGATCAGACTGATGTCGCTCGCGTTCGTGTCGTGCGCGGCCCCGGGCAACACCTGCAACGAGACGCTGGGTGACTCGGTCGTCGTCGTGGGGCCGATCGTCGTGGCGGCGGTACTGGTCGCGACGCTCGCGGTCTGCGTGCTGCGGCTCGTGCGCCGTCGGCTGACCTGGCCGGTGGTGCTCGTCGGCATGGCGGCGATCGTGGCGGTGTTCTTCGCCTCGCTGTTGCTCGTCGACAGCTCGGTCACACACGGCATCTAGGCGCTTCTTCCTCCACAGGTGGGCAGGGTCGCGTGTCTCTCCACAGAAGCCGACGTGCGCCTCGGTGGCGGTGTTCGAACCGACACGCTGGAGCCATGCCTGACACCGAGATGCTCGACCGCCTGATCCGTGAACCCGTCCGCACCGACGACGACGTCGTCCGACTCGTCGAAGCCGTCGTCGAACGACCGCTGCGCCGGCAGTGCTGGGTGCTCTTCCTCGACGACCGGGGGATGTCGATCCCGTTCCTGCTGCCGATCGCCGACCTGCCGTACTCCCCGGACGAGCACGTGGACGACTTCGCGGCCCTGATCGCGGACATCGTGGCGCAGCTCGGGGCCGTCGACGTCGTGCTCGTGTGGGAGCGTCCTGACGCCGACCGGCTCTACCCGGTGGACTGGGAGTGGGTCGACGCCTGCGCGTGCGCCCTCGACGAGCAGTCGGTCCGGCTCCGCGCACAGGTCGTCGTGCACTCCGGGGGAGCCGCGATCGTCGAGTTCGACGAGGACACGAAGGCGGTGGCCTCGTGAGCGGTCAGCCCTGGGGAGCGGTGTCCGGCACGTCCTGGCCGGTGAGCTCCTCGACGATCGCCTTCGCCTGTGGCCACGACTTCGCGTAGTGGTCCGGGTCCGAGTTGATCTGCACCGCGTGCGCCATCTGCGTCGGGCTCATCGTCTTCCAGCCGGGCACCTTCACCAGCTTCGCGTAGAACATCGACGCGGCCGTGTACGGGTCCATCCGCTGCTCGTACGTGCCCCAGGCGCCGTTGTCGCGCTGCTGGAACAGGCCTCGGCTGTCCGGGCCGGCTGCGTCGCCGTGGTCGAGGTTCACCAGGCTCGACTCCCCGATGGCGGTCATGACCCCGACGGCCTGCGTGTGCGGACCGATGCCGAGTGCCTGGGCGGCTTCGATCACGTGTGCGGCGTTGACCAGGCGGTCCTGGCAGAAGCCGCCGACGGGTCCGGCCGGCACCACCATCCCGCCGATCGTCTTCGAGGCGACGGCCGGGCACGCGGGAGTCGGGGTGGCGGCGCTCGACTTCGCGATGCCGGCGAGCGAGTTGACCGCGATCACGACGAGGAGGACCACGCCGATGCCGACCGCCACGATCCCGGCGCCGAACACCGAGGCGAGGGTGATGCCGACACGGCGCATGACGGACCTCTCGACGGGCTGGGCGGGCGGAGCAGGAAGGGCAGCACGAGCGTACGGGCGCCTCCTGGGAAGCGTGCGGCGGCCCGCCGTGATCGCACGCTCCGCGGTTCGCGGTCGGGGTTCGTTGCTCGCCGCGGGGCAGGTGCATCGCCGGCAACGAGAGACGGTTCTGGTTCACGAAGCGGGGGCTTCGCGAACCAGAACCGTCAGGATTCGTGCGTGGGTGCTCAGCTGTCGTGCGGCGGGCGCTGCACCTTCGTCGGCTCCGTCACGAGTCCGGTCGGGGCCTTCTCGGCCTGCTTCCGTCCGTGGGTGAACCAGGTCAGGACCCAGAGCAGCACGCCCAGGGCCAGCAGCGCGCCGGCGATCTGGTACTGCTGCGGGTCGCGACCGGACGAGAACGGCATGACGAGCCACAGGCACGTGACGATGCCGATGACCGGGATGATGACGCCGGCGCGGAAGTGCTTGTGGTCGACCTTGTCGCGGCGCAGCACGAGCACGGTCACGTTGACGACGGCGAACACCGTCAGCAGCAACAGCGAGGTGGTGCCACCGAGGACGACGACGATGGGGGAGTCCGGGTCGAGCGAGACCCACCCGATCAGCAGCAGCGAGATGAGCGTGGTGAAGACGATCGCGGTCGACGGGGTGCGCCGGGCGGGGGAGATGCGGGACAGGAAGCCCGGCAGCACGCCCTGCTTGCTCATGCCGTAGAGCAGGCGCGACGCCATCATCATGTTGATCAGGGCCGTGTTGGCGACGGCGAACATCGAGATGAAGGGCAGCAGGTCGGCGATCGGGAAGTCCGGCGCGGCGGTCTGCACGACGGTGACGAGCGGGGTCTCGTTGCCGGCCAGTTCACCGATCGGCACCACGGCCACGGCGCAGATCGACACGAGCACGTAGATCACGGCGGTGATGCCGAGGCCCGTGAGCATGATCTTCGGGAAGATGCGCGAGGGGTCCTTGGTCTCCTCGGCCATGTTGACCGAGTCCTCGAAGCCGACCATCGCGAAGAACGCCAGCGACGTCGCGGTGCTGATCGACAGCAGCAGGGACTTGTCCTCCGGCGTCTCGAACATCACGACCCGCGAGAAGTCCGCGTTGCCGCCCGCGATCGCCCAGAACCCGATCAGGATCACCATGACGAGACCGGACAGCTCGACGAGCGTCAGCACGACGTTCGTCTTGACGCTCTCGCTCACCCCGCGGAAGTTGATGAACATCACCGCGAGCATGAAGCCCATCGCGATGAGCATCACCACGCCGTTCGGCAGCTCGATGCCGAACCCGGCGCCGAGGTTCGCCGCGAACGCCCGCGATGCCGTCGACGCCGACGTGATCCCGGAACACATCACGATGAACGTCACGATGAAGGTGACGAAGTGGATGCCGAACGCCTTGTGCACGTAGAGGGCGGCACCGGCGGTCTGCGGGTACTTCGTCACGAGTTCGAGGTATGAGAACGCCGTCAGCAGCGCGACCGCGAACGCGATGAGGAAGGGGAGCCACGCTGCCCCGCCGACCTCGGCCGCGACCTGGCCGGTGAGCGCGTAGACACCCGTGCCGAGGATGTCGCCGACGATGAAGAGCAGCAGGAGCTTGGGACCGATGACCCGGCGGAGCTCGTGCTGCTCCTGCTGTGGGCGGTCGTTCTTGGTGGTGGCCATGCGTCACCCTTGCGCGCGAGATGCCTTTCTGTCCAGTCCCACAGGGAGGTTTCTCGCGATCGCAACACTGTCGCTCGGCGACGGATACGCTCCGGCCATGGACCAGCAGTCGAACACCACCGAGGAGCCCATCGAGTTCGCGGACTTCAACGCGAAGCTCCTGGTGCTCGACGTCCTCTGCTACGACCTCGACGTCCTCGACCCCTACGACCCGGACGCCGAGGACGAGACCGACGAGGATCTCGACGTCGACGGGCAGGACGACCGGGCGCGCGAGTACTACGACGACCTCGACCTGCTGCCGTCGCACCTGTCGCTCGTCACCGAGATCACGGTGGACTCCGACCTCGAGGTGCTGCGGGACGTCCACCCCGGCTGGGACGGCTCGGACGACCGCTTCGACCCGCAGAACTGGGACGACGTGCTCGACCTGCCGGAGCTCCGTACCGTGTACGCCGCCGCACCACTGCCCGCCCACGTCGCCGAGCGGCTCGCGGCCAAGGGCGTCGAGGTCCGCTCCGCCTGAGCGGGACTCGACCGGGACGGACCGACGGCTAGTGGTCCAGCGTCCGCAGCTGTTCGGTGAACTGCTTCGCGCCGCCCTGCGCCGGGTGCCGCACGGCGATCGCCTCGATTCCGGCCACGGCGAGCGCTCCCTGAGCCTTCCGACCGACGGCGACCACCCGGACCCGGTCGACGCCGCCGAGGGCCTCCAGCAGCGCGAGCGCGACGGGCGCGCCCGAGCGGACCTCGGCGGGACGCGGCGTCCGGTTCGTCAGCCGGTCCGGCGCCACGAAGGGGTGGTGCGGGAAGATCGCCCACGCGACCGGGAGCGGACCGCGCCAGCCCTCCAGCGCGGCGTGCACGACGCGCGACGAGGCCTCCCACGGTGCCGTCGGCTCCGGTGGCGCCGAGTACCCCGGCCCCAGTTCGCGCATGCTCGTGAACGGCACACCCGTGTTCGTCATGCCGCGCCACCCCGGGGCCTCGGCCACGAGCAACGTGTCCGCCCCGGCCCCGGCCTGCTCCAGGTACCGCGTCAGGTTCGCGCGCCGCAGCCGTCCCGCGGTCGATCCGACGTCGTACAGCGCCTCGGCGTCCGACTCGACGGGCACGGCGTCGAGCGCCGCCCAGAACGCGGCGAACCGCCCGCCTGTCCCGCTCACGATCGCCCGAGCACCCGGCGGTAGACGTCCTCGAGCCCCGCGGCCGATCGCTCCCAGCTCAGCCGCTCCGCGTGCTCCCGCCCCGCAGCGGCGAGCCCGGCGGCGTACCCCGCATCCGTCAGGATCCGTTCGATCTCGTCCGCCCAGTCCTGCGGGTCGCGGGACTCGAGCACGACGCCCGTCTCCCCGTCGACCACGGCCTCACGCAGGCCCCCGGCAGCGGCGGCCACGACCGGCACCCCGGAAGCGGAGCCCTCGAGCGCGACGAGCCCGTAGGTCTCGGAGTGGGACGGCACGAGCACGGCTGCCGCGCCGCGGAACAGGAACGCCAGGTCCGCACGCGACTGCGGCCCGATGAAGGTGACGTGGTCGGCGATACCCCGCGCGTCGGCGAGCCGACGCAGTTCGTCCACGTAGTCGCCCGCCTCACTCGAGACGTCGCCCGCGATGACCAACGTGGGGCGGGCCTCCAGGCTGATGTCGGCGATCGCCTCGATCGCCAGGTCCAGGCCCTTCAGCGGCTGCACGCGCGCCGCCGCGACGACGTAGGGGGTGGCGGCGCGGCGCGCACCGACCGCGGCGGGACGGAAGACGGACCCGTCGACCCCCGGCGGCACGATCCAGATGCGGGCGTCGTCCCCACCGAGCCGGGTGCGCACGGTCGAGGCCTCGGCTTCGGACACCACGACGACGGCGTCCGACTCGCGGGCCAGCAGTTCCTCGCCGGCGATGCGGCCCGCCGACTCGGGGCGTTCGCCCTCGGACAGCGGTGTGGCCGGGTCCGCGGCGATGGAGTGGAACGACTGCACGTGGGGGATGCCGCGCTCGCGGGCGACGGGCAGTGCGGCCGCGCCGGAGAACCAGTGGTGCGAGTGCAGGACGTCGAACGGCCCGAGCTGCTCGAGCTCGTGACGGAACGGCTCGATGAACGCATCGTGCTCGCCCTTGGGCACCGGCTCCGCCGGCCCCGCGGACAGGAACCGCAGGCACACGCCCGGCACGAGCGACACCGAGTCCGGCTGCGTCGGAGCGGACCGGCGCGTGATGATGTCCACGTGGTGGCCCAGGTCGGCCAGCGCCTCGGCCTGGTGCCGGACGACGACGTTCATGCCGCCGACCTCGCCCGAACCGGGTTCGTCTCCGGGGGAGGTGTGCAGCGACACCAGCCCGATGTGCAGGGGTTCGGTCGTCGCGCTCACCGCTCAACCCTAGCCGCGCGGCCTCCGCTGCGACGGGCGCGCGGGTGCCACCACGACGGGCCGGCGGCCCGCCTCGTCCAGCGGGTCGGTGGGGAGGGCAGGTTCACCTCCCAGGATCTGCACGCGGTCGTCGCCGTGTCGCTCCCAGAACGCTGCCGTCCACGCGCACAGGGCCCCGTCGAGCAGGTCCTCGCGGTGCTTGTGCGTCGGACCGTGCAGCACCGACGGGTCGGCGAGCCGCTGCGTCAGCGGGTTGGAGTCGAGCAGCAGCGGCGGGTCGAGCCGGGTCTCACGCAGCCGCCGGACCAGCTCGTCGAAGGCCTCGGCGCGACGGGCACGTGCCTCGGCGGCGGGGATCCGGAGGTCGAGCCGCTTGTACCGGGGTCGTTCCACGTCGTAGCCGAGCTCCTCCACCCCGACCAGCGTCGTGTACGGGTAACACTCGAACACCGCCGGACCGGTGCGTCGTCGCATCGACTCCGTGTCGGAGACGTACCCGACGCCCAGCGCGGTCAGCCGGTCGAGCAGCGCTGAGCCGGCGCTCGCCGCCGATGCCTGGTTGGTCGGGTTCGCCGCGACCTTCCATCGGCCGTAGCGCTGCCCGACCTGCCGCTCGGACTCGCGGATGCCCGTCGGGTTCGTCACGACGAGCGAGGCGTCCACGGCGATCAGGGATCGTGGCCCGAGGTGTTCGGCGATCCAGTCCGTGACGGCGTCGACCCCGCGGGCCCAGCCGGCGTCGGTGATGGTGCCGTCGTGGTCCATCGCGACCAGCCCGGTCTCGTTCGCGGCCTTGCGTTCGGAGCCGAGCCCCCACGCGAGGTCGATGCCGAGGTACGCGTTCACCCGCCCATCCTGCCGACCCCTGGCCGCAAGACACCGGTGTTCGCGCGCTGAACACCGGCGTGCGCGTGTTCGACCGGGTAACACCGGTGTTCAGCGGGAGCGCCGAGGCGCACACCCGGCTGCGGGCAGGCACCCGACACGCGTGTACGGTCCGCTGCATGGCGAGCGAAGCGACGACGGTGCGGGTGCCCGGCCCCGACGGTGACCGCGAGGTCCGGATCAGCAGCCCCTCGCGGGTGCTCTGGCCCGAGGCGGGCATCACGAAGCTCGACCTGGCGGAGTACCTCGTGACGGTGGGCGATGCCTTCGTCCGGGCGAACGGCGACCGGCCGATCTCGCTGCAGCGGTTTCCGGGCGGTGTCGACGGCGAGCAGTTCTTCTCGAAGAACCCGCCGAAGGGTGCGCCCGACTACGTCCGCTCCGTGACGGTGACCTACCCGAGTGCCCGGTCGCACCCGCAGCTCGTCATCGACGAGCCTGCCGTGGCGGTGTGGGCCGCCCAGATGAACACGGTGGTGTTCCACCCGTGGGCTTCTCGTGCCGAGGACAGCGACCACCCGGACCAGCTCCGCATCGACCTCGACCCGCAGCCCGGCACCGACTTCGGCGACACGGTGCCGGTGGCCGAGGAGCTGCGGAAGGTCCTCGACGAGGTCGGCCTGACCACCTGGATCAAGACGAGCGGCAACCGCGGCCTGCACGTGTTCGCGCCGATCCGCCCCGAGCACGAGTTCCTCGAGGTGCGGCACGCGGTGATCGCCGCGGCACGCGAGCTCGAACGCCGGATGCCCGACCAGGTCACGACGGCGTGGTGGAAGGAGGAGCGGGGGCAGCGGATCTTCGTCGACTTCAACCAGGCGAACCGCGACCGCACGATGGCCGGCGCCTACAGCCCCCGGGCCCTGGCGCACGCCTCGGTGTCCACGCCGATCACGTGGGACGAACTGCGAACCGCCGACCCGACCGCCTTCACGATCCGCACGGTGCCAGAGCGGCTGCGGACCACCGGCGACCCGTGGGAGTCGATGGGGGAGCAGCCGGGCAGCATCGGACCGCTGCTCGAGTGGTGGGAACGGGACCTGGCGAACGGCGAGGGTGAGCTGCCGTTCCCGCCGGACTTCCCGAAGATGCCCGGGGAGCCGCCGCGTGTGCAGCCCTCACGGGCGAAGAAGCCCAGCTGAGGCCGAGCGGCCGAGCAGCCGGGCAGCCGGGCAGCCGAGCCTCAGGCTGCGGAGGAGACGTCCCGCTGACGGTCCGGGTCCTCGACGCGCGTGGTGTGCGTCGGCAGCCCGATGCTGGCGGTGTGCAGGCGGTTGAGCCGCGACCAGGTGCCGCGGTGCACGTCGGTGATGCCGTCGACGATCACGAGCCGAGTCCGACCGTGACGAGTGCGAGTGCCGTGGCGGTCACGCCGGCGATGGCGCTGATGACCGCGCTGAGCTGCAGGACGCGCTGGCGCCGTGCCTCTCGGACTTCTGTGAAGGGGCTCCGCCGAGGGTGGCGGACAAGCGTGCTGGTGCTCATGTCGACCGCTTTCGATCCGGGCATCCGGGCTGGAGGCCTCGTGCTGCTGACATCATCCTGGCACGGCTTCACTAGTTCGGCTAACTACTTTTCCGGAACCAGGACAGAACAGCGACAAACGGACACCGGGTCGCGTTCCACCGTCAGGACAGCACGTCGTTCAGGTCGTACGCACTCGGTACCTCGAGCTGCTCGAACCCGCACGACGTCGCGTCACGGTCGGGCCGCCACCGCTCGAACTGCACGGTGTGCCGGAACCGGTCGCCCTCCATCTGGTCGTACCGGACCTCGAGTACCAACTCCGGCGCCAGCCGGACGAACGACGTGTCGCGACCCGACGAGAACCGTGACCGTTCCCCGTCACCGGTGACGGGCCTCCCGTCCGCATCGCGGAGCACGACGGGCTCGAGCTCGTCGATCAACGCGGCCCGGCGCTTGTCGGAGAAGGCGGAGACGCCGCCGACCTGGCGGAGCTCGCCGTCCGCGTCGTACAGGCCGACCAGCAGCGACCCGACGCCGGAACCGCTCTTGTGCACGCGGTAGCCGATCGCGACGACGTCGGCGGTGCGGTGGTGCTTGACCTTGAGCATGGAGCGCTTGTTCGGCTCGTACGGCCGCGCGCGGGGCTTCGCGACGACGCCGTCGAGTCCCGCGCCCTCGAAGGTGGTGAGCCACTCGCGGGCCTGCTCCACGTCGAGCGTGGTGCGGGTGACGAAGAGCGGGTCGGTCATCGCGTCGCCGAGTTGTTCCAGGCGCTCGCGACGCTCGTCGAAGGGCAGGTCGAGGAGCTCCTGCCCGTCGACGGCCAGCAGGTCGAACGCGACGAACTGCGCCGGGGTCTCGACGCTGAGCTTGGCGATCCGCGAGGCCGCCGGGTGGATGCGCTGCGACAGCGCCTCCCAGTCGAGGCGCTCGGCACCGGGCTCGCCGGACCGCAGGATCACCTCGCCGTCCAGGACGACCGGGTGGTCGCGGCCGCCGAACTGCGCGCGGAACGCCTCGACGAGCTCGGGGAAGTACCGGGTGAGCGGCTTGGCGCCGCGGCTGCCGATCTCCACGGCGTCGCCGTCGATGGTCACGATGCCGCGGAAGCCGTCCCACTTCGGTTCGTACCGCAGCCCGCCCTTCGTGCTGTCCGGGTCGGGGACGGTGGCGACGGCCTTGGCGAGCATCGGTGCGATCTCCATGGGTCCTGTCTACTCGCGCGGATGCGCGGCCGGGAGGCCCGGCTCACCCCGGGCAGGTCGGGCTCGCGTCGGTAGGGTGGCCGGCGTGACGACCGTGCCCCCGCCGGCAGCGCCGGCCCCGGAACCGATCAGCCCCGTGCAGGCCGCCGCGCTCCGCGACGGCGTCCTGCCGCCCGTCGAGCAGGTCCGGCCGGGGATCTGGACCCTCGCGGTGCCGTTCCGGTTCGGGGTGCCCGACGCGACCCTCGTGTACGTCGTCGAGGGGTCGGACGGCTCGCTCGCGGTGATCGACCCCGGGTGGTCGGCCGACGGCGGACTCGCCGAGCTGCGGGACGGGCTCGCCACGATCGGACGCACCCTGGACGACGTGTCGCTCGTCGCCGTCACACACCTGCACGCCGACCACCTGGGTGCCGCGGCGGCCATCCGCCGGGCGACGGGTGCGCGCGTGGCGATGCACGGCCTCGAGGTCAGCGCGCTCGAACGGGAACGCGCCGACGCCGAGCGGAACGACGCGGACATCGCGACGTGGGGGCTGCCCGAGCACCTGCGGGCCGGGGTCGTTGAGGCGTGGGGCAGCGGACGCCGCATCGGGATGGGCCGGATCGAGGCGCCGTACGCCGACGTGCTGCTCGAGGACGGCGACCTGCTGCCGATCCCCGGTCGGACGATCCGGACGCTCTGGACCCCGGGGCACACGGCCGGGCACGTGTGCTTCCTCGACGAGGCCGACGGGCTGCTGTTCTCCGGCGACCACGTGCTGCCGCGGATCAACTCCGGCATCGGGCTCGGCGGCCGGACCGGCACGAACCCGCTCGGGGACTACCTGGCGTCGCTCGCGCGGCTCGACCCGTACGCCGACCTCGAGGTCTGCCCGGGGCACGAGTACCGGTTCCGCGACGTCGTCACCCGCGCCGAGACCCTGGCCCGGCACCGGGAGGAACGGTCACGCCACGTCGCCGCGGCCCTCGATGCGCTGGACCGTCCGACGCTGTTCGAGGTCGCGGCCCGGGTGCCCTTCAGCGGCGGGATCGAGTCGATGACCGGGTTCCTGCTCGCGAGCGCGCTGACGCAGACGGCCTTCCACGCGGAGCTGCTCGGGCGGGCCGGCCAGATCCGGCCCGCCTGACCTCAGCCGAGGGTGGTCGCGAGGCGCTCGATCGTCGTCTTCGCGTCGGCGAACTCCGCGGCGGCGTGCTCGGCGAGCGGTGCGAGGTCCGGCAGCCGGTCGGCCAGGGTCGCACTGACGGTGATCGGGTACAGCTTCATGCCGAGCGCGGTGCCGAGCACGATGTGCAGGACGGGGGAGCCGTGGTCCCAGCCCTCGGTCGGGGTTCCGGCGTCGTAGGTCGCGCCGCGGCTCACCACGGTGACGACGGGTCGTCCGGCCAGGGGCTGTACGCCGCCGGTCAGGATGCCGGGCACGTGGATGCGGTCGATCCAGGCCTTCAGGGTCGACGGCACGGTGTAGTTGTACAGCGGCGCACCCACCACGACGACGTCGGCGGCCAGCAGCTCGTCGATGACCTCCTGGCGCAGGGCCTCGGCCTCGGGCGCGACGGTCTCCTCGGCGGTGCGGTCGGCGGCGGCCCAGTGCAGCGCCGAGCTCTCCAGGTGGGGGAGCTGGTCGACGTGCAGGTCACGCCAGACGACCGTGTACTCCGGGCCGCGGGCGCGCCAGGCGTCGGCGAAGGCCGCGGTCAGTGCGCGCGAGCGGGAGTGGGTGAGGTCGGCCGAGGAGTCGATGTGCAGCAGCGTGGGCATGTCGCCAACGCTACCGACGCGGGGCCGCCGCGGGACGGAGAACGGCCCCGCCGCTTCCGTCACCGAGGATCCGGTGGCGGCGGGACGGGGCCGTGACGGGCCTCCCGTCCGCCACGCGGGCACGTGGCGGACGGGAGACGACGCGGGTCAGCGCTGGGCGTGACGTCGGCGCACCGTGCGGGCGCCGATGAGGCCGATGCCGGCGAGGACGAGTCCGAGGGCCCAGGGGAGGGCGCCCGTCGACTCGGTGCCGGTGTAGGCGAGCCGGCCGGAACCGGTGTGGTGGGCGACCGCCGCGGGCACGACCGGTGTGGTCGACCCGACGACCGGCGCGACGGGCGCGACGGTGGGCTGCACGTCGACCGCGAACACGGTGCTCGGCACGGCGGCACCGGAGACGGTGAGGGTGTGCGTCGAGGCGTGCGGGAACGTGACGGACACGAGCCCGACCTCGGCCAGGTCGGAGTACGGCCCGATGACGTCGGTCGCGACGTCCGAGGTGACGGTCGGGGTGAAGAACGTCGGCTCACCCGTCTCCTCGTCGAACTCCGGGTAGAGCTCGTTGCCGAAGCGGTCCACCTGCGTGCCCGAGACCAGGAGCGTGCCGCCCTGCTCGACGGTCACCTTGCCGCCCTTGACGGGCTCGTCGTCCGTGAGCAGGTCGCCCTCGTAGACGTCGCCGTTCGGCTTGATGATCCATGCGGTGGTCGACGTGCCGTCGAGGAGCGCGTCCTCGTTGAGCGTGATGACCTCGATGCCGACGGGGGCACCGGCCTCGACGTCGATGCTGACGTACTGCTCGCTCGTGACGGTGCCGCTGGGGGTCGTCGTCGTCGCGGTGACCAGGACCTCGAAGTACTCGTCGGCGTCGGTCAGGGTGCCCGAGAGCACACCGGTCTCCGCGTCGAAGTCGATCCCCTTCGGCAGGGTGGACTGCTCGTCGCCCTCGTCGTCGAACGACGAGGCCGACAGCTCCGGTGCCGGGGTGCTCAGCGCACGGAACGTGTACGAGAACGCCTCGCCCGCCGTCGCCTCGATGGTCGGGTCGCTGTCCTCGTCGGAGAGCGGCTGGCCGGCCTCGTCGACGAACACCGGTGCCACGGCGGTCTCGGTGGTCGTCGTCGCGACCTCGCCCACGACCGCGCCCTCGAGCGTGACGGTGATCTGCTGCCCCGCCAGGGCCGGCTCGATCGTGTAGGTGGCCGCCTCGGACAGCGTGGCGCCGGCCTCGTCGGTCCACAGGTAGGAGATCTTGCTGCCGGAGGTGAACCCGGCCTGCTTCGCGACGAGTTCCGAACCGACCGTCAGGTCACCGGAGATGGTCACCGACTGGTCGGCGGCGGCGCGCACGGACGGCTCGGTCGCCGCGGGCTTCGCCGGCGTGGTCGCCGCCGGGGCGGCGGGGGTGCCGACCGGAGCCGTGGAGCCGGTGCCGGGGGTGCCGGCGTCGGTCGGCTCGGTGTCCGGGCCGGTCACGCCGGTGTCGTCGCCCGCGGGGGCGTCGTCACCAGTGGTGTCGCCGGCGGGCGGCGTGCTGCCGTCCGCCTCGGAGCCGGTCGCGGGCGTGCCCGTGCCGTCCGTGGCGGTGTCGCCCGGCGTGGTGCCATCGGCGGCGGCCGTCGCAGGAGCGCTGACGGCCGGGTTCGACTCGGCAGCGGTCGCTGCGGTCGCGGTCATGACGCCCAGACCGGTCGTGAGACCGATCAGCGCGACGGTGGTGCCGACGGCGCAGGCGCGTCGGACGGTGGAGGTGCTACGGCGCACTTCGTCCCCCAGGGTTCAAGTCCGGTCGGGTGCCGGAACGTAAGAATCCGCCGAGAATCCTCGGCATGATCGGATCGTAGGGGTTATCCGCGCACGTGCGCGACGTGCTTGATCAGAATGTGACCCGGGTTGGGGGTTCCCGCACGATTCGCGGACGGGAGGCGCGGTGCGGACCCGCACCGCGCCTCCCGTCCGCATCGGACCGCGTGTCAGGCGCGTCGACGGCGCAGACGGTGCACCAGCAGGCCGCCGCCGGCGGCGAGCAGGCCGAGCGCCCACGCCAGGGGACCGGACTCGTCGGCGCCGGTGTAGGCGAGCGTGCCGGACGCCGGACGGGTCGTCGAGGTCCCGGCGGCATCGGCGTGTGCTCGGACATCGACCCGGAACGAGGTCGTGACACCTCCGTTGGACACGGTCAGCGTGTGGATCGACGCGTGCGGGAAGTCGACCTGGTTGGACTCCGCTTCCGCGACCCAGGTGATCCGGTCAGTGGCCACGTCGCTCGTCACGACGGGGTGCGGGCTGCCCGGGGTCGTCGTGCGGTTGCCGTTGGCGTCGACGGCGACGGCCTTCACGAACAGCGGGATGCCCTGGTCCGCCGGCACGCTGTCGACCGACTTCGTCTGCACCGACCCCGCGGCGTCGATCGTGTACTCGGTGACCGATCCGTCGGGTGCGATCTCCCACTCCGTGCCCTCAGCGCCGTGGTAGACCGACGCCAGGACTCCGACCGGGGCGCCGGGCTCGACCGTCAAGGTGACGTGCGCCGTCGCGGTCTCGGAACCACTGCGTGCGATCACCTCGAAGTCGTACTGCGTCGCGGGGCGCGGCGTGCCGGACAGGACGCCCGTGGCGGGGTCGATCGAGAACTCGGAGCGGAAGAAGTCCCCGTCACCGATGACGTCGCCGCCGTCAGAGCCGGCGAGCGAGTACTCGACCGGGCCGGTCGCGCCCTCCACCGAGAAGCGGTGGCTGAACGGCGTGCCCGACGTCGCCGTGAGGTCGAGCGGGGCATCGGCCGAGCTCGTCTCCGTGAAGGCGAGCGGCGCGTCCGTGACGTCGATGCGGATCGTCAGCAAGAGCCCCTCGGAGCGCAGGGTGAGCTGTCGCGGACCGGTGCCGTCGAAGGTCGCCTTCCAGGTGTTGGAATCGTCGTCGTAGCGCAGGACGTCGTCGGGGTCGTCACTGGTCAGGGTCGACTCCGACGGCATCTCGGTGCCGTTGAGCGGGGTCCCGATCCGGTCCGTGACGACGGCGCTGACCCAGAGCGACCCACCGCGTCCGACCGGGACCGCATCGATCAGACCGCCGCCGCCGACCGGGGCGATGCCGCCGTCCGGGCCGCCCGCGACCGACCAGGAAGGATTGCGACCCTCGGCGTTCGAGTACACCTGGGCGCCGATGTGCGTGGCCGCGCCCGGCTGGATCTCGACGCGGACGTACTGCGTCGCGCTCTGGTACTGGTCGGTGGCGGCGACGTCGATGTCGAACGAGTCCGCCGGGTTGGTGAGGGTGCCGCTGAGGACGCCCGTCTTCTCGTCCCAGTGCAGACCGGGCGGCGTGGTGTGCGGGTTGAACAGGTACTCGAGCGGGCCGTCGCCGCCGTTCGCGACGAACGTGTGCGAGAACGGTTCGCCGGCGGTCGCGTGCAGGACGATCCGGTCCTCGGGGCTCGACGACTCGGACCAGGTGACAGGAACCGAGGGCGCCGTGGTCGACTCCGTTCCGGCCGGTGCCGCGGCCGCCGATGTCGGCGTCGGCGTGGGCGTGGGGATCGGGTCGACCGGCCCTGCGGGATCCGGGCTCGGCGTCGGAGCCGGGTCCGCTGCCGGAGTGCCGGGGACGGCGGCCCCGTCCGGAGCGTCGGGAGCGGGGGAGGCGACCGGCGCTGCCGGGTCGGTCGTGCCTCCTGGCTGTGCCGTCGGTGTCACCCCGGTGGTGCTGGACGTGGCGGTGTCGGCGGTGTCGGCGACGGCCGCGGTGGCGCCGATGCCGAACGCGGACGACGCGGCGACGATCGCGACGGCTGCGCCGACCGCGGCGCTGCGTCGGAACGTGGATGTGCAGGAGTGCTTCATGGGGATCCCCCTCGGATACCGGGACGGGACGCCGGATCAGCGTCCTCTACTCAGGGAATGTCCCGTGCGGAGCAGACCTGACGATCCTTCGGTCACGGATTGGTCACGACCTGCACCGGGACCGACGCGACCGCCGAGGCGGACGCGCACCGGGCCTCCGGACAGGCCGTCCCGTCGCTGTCCACGGATGACGCGCTGTCAGTCCCCGACCACGGCGGCCGCGCGAAGTGCCCCGCTCCCATCCGGGGTGCCACAGGATCACGCAAGAACGGACCGGAGGCGCGGGGCAGTCCTGCCCCGCGCCTCCGGTCCGTCAGGCGGTCGCCGTGGCGTGCCTCAGCCGAGTCGGCGACGCAGGCGCCAGACGAGCAGGCCGGCGCCCGTTGCCAGCAGGCCGAGGGCCCACGCGAGCGGGCCGGACTCGTCGGCACCGGTGTACGCGAGGGTGCCCGACGCAGTCGGCGTGTGGGTGGTCGTGACCGTGGTCGTCGCCGTCGGCTGCACCTCGAAGCGGATGGTGCTCGTCACGTCGCCGGACGCCACGGTGATCGTGTGCGGCGACGCGTGCTCGAAGGTCACCCACGTGGCCGCAGCCTCGGGGTCGTACTCGATGCGGTCGCTGGCGACGTCGCTCGTGAAGGTGAGGTCGGTGTGGTCACCGACCGGCTGCCCGTCGGCGTCCACGGCCAGGGCGCGGATCTGCACCCGGTCACCCTGTCGGGCCGGGATCGCGTCGACCCGCTGCGCGTCGCCGTCCGCCGGGTAGTAGGTGATCACGTCGCCCTCGACACCCCACCGGTCGCCGGACGTCTCGTCCGCGGGGAGCACCCCGATGGTGATGCCGGCGACGGGAGCGGGGGCCTCGGAGACGCGGACCGTGAACGAGGTCGAGACGCCGCCCTCGGACACCGTCAGCGTGCGGGTGCCCGGCTCCGAGAACGTCACCGTGTTCGCCGACCAGTCCGGGTCCCAGACCACGCCGTCGGACGCGGTGGTGCTCGTGACGGTCGAGCGCGGGTACTCGTCGCCCGGGGTGGTGCGGTTGCCCAGCGCGTCGACGGCCAGGCCCGCCAGGGTCATCGAGGAGCCGACCGTGGCGGGGACCTCCGACACCACGGTGTCACCGGTGCCACCCGGCGCGTACTCCCGGATCGTCCCGTCGGCGTCGACCTGCCAGCTGACGTCGGAGTCCGAGCTGTCGACGCCGAACGTGACACCCACCGGGGCGCCGGGCTCGATGTCGACCTGGACGTACTGCACGGCGGTCTGGTGCAGGTCGGTCGCGGTGACCTCGAACAGTGCGGGCCCGTCGATCGTGCTCAGCGGGTTGGCGCTCAGGACGCCGGTCTGCTCGTTCCAGGACCAGCCGTTGAGGTCGTTGTTCGGGAAGAAGTTCAGCGGGTTGAACAGGTACTCCAGCGGGCCGTCGCCGCCCTGGGCGGTGAAGGTGTGCGAGAACGGCTGGCCGGCGGTCGCGGTGAGGACGATCGGCGCGTCCTTGCTCGACGGCTCCGCCCAGGTGACGGGCGTCGATGCCTCGGGGCCGGGCTGTTCGGCGGCGGGGGTCGTCGTCGTGGTGTCCGCGGCGGGCGGCGCGGTCGCGGCCGGGGTGGGTGTCGGGGTGTTGTCCGGCGCCGCCGTCTCGTCGGTCGGTGCGGGTGCGGGTGCTGGTACAGGTGCCGGGTCGGCGGTCTCGCCATCCGGTGCGGGCTGCGCCGTGTCGGGAGCGGTATCGGTGCCGGTGTCGTCCGCCGTGGTGTCGAGTGCGGTGGTCGCGGTGGTCGCGGTGGTCGCGTTCTGCGGAGCCGACGTCGCGGTGGTGCTCGGTGCAGCGGTCTCGTCGGTCGCTGCGGAGGCGGCGCTCGCCCCGATGCCGAACGCCGACGAAGCCGTGACGATCGCGATCGCCGCTCCGATCGCCGCGCTGCGGCGGAAGGTGTACTTGCAGGACTGGTTCATGGGATCCCCCTCGGATGCCGGGACGGGACGCCGGATCAGCGCCCCTCACTCAGAGGATGTCGCCCGCTTGACCAGTTCTGACGATCGCTCGATCACGAAATCATCACGATGGCAACGGAGGTACGCAGCCGTCGTGCCGACCCGCGCCGCGCCTCCAGACCGCCGTGTCACGCTCCGACGACGGACGCGGCACGTTCGAGCGCGGCGCGGAGTGCGCGCACGGCTGGCGACGATGCGCCCGCGGCGCGGACCACCGTGAAGATCGTGCGCCGCGGTCGCTCGGGAAGCTCGAGCAGTCGGCAGGTCGTCGTCCGACCGGTCCACATCAGGTCGGGCATCAGGCTGACGGCGTTGCCCGACTCGACCAGGCGGATCTGCGTCTGCAGGTCGGCGGTCTCGTACCGGACGTCGGGCTCGAAACCCCAGCGTCGGCAGACCTGCTCGGCGAAGTGCCGCGACGCCGTGCCGCGGGGCTCCATCACCCAGGGCATGGTGCGGGCGTCCTCGAGCGACGACACCGGACGCAGAGCCGTGTAGCGCGGGGGCAGGGCGAGCCGGACCGCGTCCGTCGTCAGGTCGGATCGGTCGAGCCCGGGCAGGTGCGGAGCGGCATGGGCCGGGTACTGCTCGGCGATGACCATGTCGAAGTCGCGAGCCCACGTCTCGTTCAGCGCGGTCTCCGGTTCCCGCTGCACCATCTCGACCCGGACGTCGGGGTGTTCCGTGGCCATCTCGTGCAGGGCGCTCGGCATCAGGGCGAGGGCCGCCGACTGGAACACGGCGACCCGCACGCGGCCCTGCACGGACGACAGGGTCTCCTCCACCTGGGACTGCGCGTGCTCGAGGACGTCGAGCACCTGGCTCGCCGCGGCCACCAGCACCTCGGCCTGCGGGGTGAGCTGGAGCCGTCGCCCGGCCTTGCGGAGGAGCTGCACGCCGGCCTCCCGCTCCAGGGCACTCAGCTGCTGCGAGACCGCCGACGGGGTGAAGTTCACCGCCTCGGCGACGGCTGCGATCGTGCCGCGGATGGACAGCTCACGGAGGAGCACGAGACGGCGGACGTCGAGCATGGTCCGACGCTAGCCGGGTCACGACCGGAACGGTAGCGCAACTGAACGGTATCCATCAGGAACGCTCACTTCCGCTACCGCATCCCGGACCTCCACACTGAACCCATGACGACGCTGCACGAGGACTCCGCCATCGACCACGACGCCCTGGCGGACCAGTCCGTCGCGCTCGTCCGACAGTGGCTCGCCGAGGCCGAGTCGTACCCGGTCGACGGCTCCGCGAAGCAGCTCGCCGGCGTGCTCGCCGACCCCGCCGGACTCGATTTCGCCGTCGGGTTCGTCGACGGGGTCGTGCGACCGGAAGACCTCACCGTCGCCGCCCGCAAGCTCCGCCAGATCGCCCCGGACGCCCCCGGGTTCCTGCCAGCCGCGCTCCGCGGACTCGTCCGACTCGGCGGCGGCATGGCCCCGGTGCTGCCGAACGTCGTCGTCCCCATCGCCCGACGCGTCCTCCGCAACATGGTCGGCCACCTCATCGTCGACGCCACCGACTCCAAGCTCGGCCCGGCCATCGCCGGCATCAAGCGCGACGGCGTCCGCCTCAACGTCAACCTGCTCGGTGAGGCCGTGCTGGGCGAGCGCGAAGCCGCCCGCCGTCTCGAGGGCACGCACAAGCTCCTGTCCCGCGACGACGTCGACTACGTCTCCATCAAGGTGTCCTCGACGGTGCACCCGCACTCGCCGTGGGCGTTCAATCATGCGGTGGACGACATCGTCGAACAGCTCCGACCGCTCTTCCAGCGCGCCGCAGCCGCCACCCCGGCCAAGTTCATCAACCTCGACATGGAGGAGTACAAGGACCTCGACCTCACCATCGCGGTCTTCACGAAGCTCCTCGACGAGCCCGAGTTCCTCGGCCTCGAAGCCGGCATCGTGCTGCAGGCGTACCTGCCCGACGCGCTCGCCGCGATGCAGGAGCTGCAGGAGTGGTCCGCCGCTCGCCGCGCCCGTGGTGGCGCGGGCATCAAGGTCCGTCTGGTCAAGGGCGCGAACCTGCCGATGGAGCAGGTCGAGGCCTCGGTGCACGGCTGGCCGCTCGCCACCTGGCACACCAAGCAGGACTCGGACACCAACTACAAGCGCGTGCTCGACTGGGCGCTCACCCCGGACCGCGTCGCGAACGTGCGGGTCGGCGTCGCGGGGCACAACCTGTTCGACGTCGCCCACGCCTGGCTGCTCGCCGGCGAACGCGGGGTGCGGGACGGCATCGAGTTCGAGATGCTGCTCGGCATGGCGCAGGGGCAGGCGTCGGCCGTGAAGAACACGGTCGGTTCGCTCCTGCTCTACACGCCGGTCGTCCACCCGGGTGAGTTCGACGTCGCGATCGCCTACCTGATCCGCCGTCTGGAGGAGGGCGCGTCGCAGGACAACTTCATGTCCGCGGTCTTCTCGCTGGTGTCCTCGCCGCCGCTGTTCGCCCGCGAAGAGGAACGCTTCCGCGCGTCCCTGGTGCCGCTCGCGACGCCCGAGGGGCTCGAAGCGCCGGCATCACACCGTGTCGCCGACCGCTACGCCGCCGTCGGCCGCCCCGGCCCCGGCCACTTCGAGAACACCCCGGACAGCGACCCCTCCGTCGGCGCCGTCCGGGCCTGGGGCGACGCGATCACCGCACGGGTCGCCTCGTCGACGCTCGGCGTCCGCGCCGTCCAGGAGGCCCGGGTCGACTCCGCCACGGCGCTCGACACCGCGCTCGGTCGCGCCAAGGCCGCCGGTGCGGTCTGGGGGACCTGGTCCGGTGGTGCACGTGGCGCCGTGCTGCACGCCGTCGGCGACGCACTCGAGGCGAACCGTGCCGCCCTCATCGAGGTCATGGCGTCGGAGACCGGCAAGACCATCGACCAGGCCGACCCCGAGGTGTCCGAGGCGATCGACTTCGCGCACTTCTACGGCACCCTGGCATCCGCGCTCGACGACGTCGACGGTGCGACCTTCACGCCCGCGGCGCTGACCCTGGTCGCACCGCCGTGGAACTTCCCGGTCGCGATCCCCGCCGGATCGACCCTCGCGGCGCTGGCGGCCGGGTCCGCCGTGGTGCTGAAGCCCGCACCGCCCGCCGAGCGCTCCGGGGCCGTACTCGCCTCGATCATCGAGACCGCGCTCGACGCCCACGGGGCCCCGGCCGACGTGCTCGCGTTCCTGCAGGTGTCGGAGAACGACCTCGGCCAGCAGCTCATCGCGTCGCCGATGATCGACCAGGTCATCCTCACCGGTGCCTACGAGACGGCCGAGCTCTTCCGCTCGTTCCGCCCCGACCTGCCGCTGCTCGCCGAGACCTCGGGCAAGAACGCCGTGATCGTCACGCCGTCGTCCGACCTCGACCTCGCCGTGAAGGACGTCGTCGCGTCCGCGTTCGGGCACGCCGGCCAGAAGTGCTCGGCCGCGTCCCTCGTCGTCATGGTCGGCTCGGTCGCGAAGTCCAAGCGCTTCCGGAACCAGCTGCTCGACGCGGTGTCCTCGCTCACCGTCGGCTACCCGACCGACGCGGCGACCCAGATGGGCCCGGTCATCGAGCCGGCCTCGGGCAAGCTGCTCGACGGCCTGACGAAGCTCGGCGCGGGGGAGTCCTGGGCCGTCCAGCCCAAGCAGCTCGACGAGACCGGCAAGCTCTGGAGCCCCGGGGTCCGACAGGGCGTCCGCCGTGGTTCGGAGTTCCACCGCACCGAGTACTTCGGCCCGATCCTCGGCATGATGACCGCCGACTCGCTCGACGAGGCGATCGACATCGTGAACGAGGTCGACTACGGCCTGACCTCGGGTCTGCACTCGCTCGACCCCGCCGAGATCGGCACGTGGCTGTCGCGGATCCAGGCGGGCAACCTCTACGTCAACCGCGGCATCACGGGCGCCATCGTCCGGCGTCAGCCGTTCGGCGGGTGGAAGAAGTCGGCCGTGGGTGCCGGCACGAAGGCCGGTGGGCTGAACTACCTGCTCGGGCTCGGTTCGTGGACGCCCGCTGCGGCAACCGCGTCGGCTGCTCCGTCCGCCCCGGTCCGGGCATTCGCACGGGCCACCGGCGTGACCTCGGAGGTGCTCGACCGTGCGCTGGCGTCTGACGAGCAGGCCTGGTCGACGCTGTTCGGCACGGCGACCGACGTGTCGGCGCTCTCCGCCGAGCGGAACATCGCCCGGTACCTGCCGTTCCCGTCGGTGCAGGTGCGGCTGGCCGCGGTTGCCGGCTCGGACACGGACCCCGACGCCTCGGTGGTCGAGCTCGTCCGCGTCGTCGCCGCTGCGCTCCGGGCCGGCACGACGATCGAGGTCTCCACGGCCGCGACGCTGCCGTCGTCCGTCGCCTCGGCGATCCGTTCGCTGCCGATCGTCCGCTCGCTGTCGCAGACGGTCTCCGACGAGGCCTTCGCGAGCTCGGTCGCCTCGGGTCCGTCGACGCGGGTGCGGCTCATCGGTGGCGACACCTCGGCGCTGTACTCGGCCGTCGGTGGTCGTCCGGACGTCGCTGTCCACGGCGGCCCCGTGACCGAGGCCGGGCGGCTCGAGATCCTGCCGTTCGTCCGCGAGCAGGCGGTGTCGATCACGGCGCACCGCTTCGGCACGCCGAACCACCTGACCGACGACCTGATCTGACCCCGGACCGCGGCGCTGGCGTTCGGGTCCAGCGCCGCTTGCACGACCGCAGTGCCCCCGAACCGTGCGATCGCGGGGTTCGGGGGCACTTCGGTTGCGCGGAGGGTCCCGGTCAGTCGGCGACGGCGGGCTGCGGCGCGACCATCGAACCGGTCACGAGCTCGCGGAGTTCGGCGGGCAGCGGGATCGGACGGCGGGCGCCTTCGCGGTCGATGATGACGTGCACGAACTCACCGGTGGCGAGCAGGGCGCCGTCGGACTGGCGGAACAGGCCGAACTCCCACGACAGGCTCGTGGTGCCGAGGTGCTTCGAACGCATCCCGACCTCGATGACGTCCGGCCAGACGGCGGACTCGACGAACCGGCAGCTCGACGACACCAGCACGGCGATCCACTCCGACGAGAACGGGTCGAGCCCGGCGGCCTCGCGGAACCAGTACGTCGACGCGTTGTCCATCGCCGAGTAGTAGATCGTGTTGTTGACGTGCCCGAACATGTCGTTGTCGTTCCACCGGGTGGGGTAGGAGCGGCGGAACGGGTACTCGTCGATGGTCATCGGTCTCCGATCGGTGGTGCGGGTGTGGCGTGCACCGCGTCGGGCCGCAGGACGTACTCGAACGCCGCACGGGCCCGGTCGGGATCAGGGGTCTCACCGGAGATGAACTCGGCGTAGGTGAACGACTCGGAGATCCGGACGAGCAGCCGTGCGAGCTCCTCAGCCGACAACGGTGCCGGATCGAACGTACCGGACGACTCCTGCTGCTCGATGAGTGCGGTCACCCGGGCGACGAACCGGCTCTGCACGTCGCTGTCCGAGGTGGTGAGCAGACGCATCGCCCGAGCGGGTTCGCGGGTCAGGAACGCCCGGAAGTACGGGGCGTCGATGAGGTCGGCGGTGAACCGGTCGAGCACGACGACGAGCCGGGCTGCTCCGGTCGCCCCGATCTCGTCGGCGGCGTGGGTGGCCCCGTCGAGCGTCGGGATCGCGAGGGACCACAGGATCTCGGACAGCAACCGGTCACGGTTGCCGACCCAGCGGAACAGCGACGTGCGGTCGACGCCGAGTGCGGCAGCCAACGCCCCCATGTCGATCCGTGAGCCGGCGATGAAGGTGTGACGGGCCTCCCGGAAGGCGCGCAGCGCTGAATCCGATGTGTACACGCGATCCTCTCTTGCAACGTTTTCGAGAATGATGCATCGTGGTTCCCATGTCAACGACGATGCCCGCGACGCCCCTGCTCGAATCGGACTTCTACGGCTTCCAGCAGCAGCTCACGGTCGAGGAGCGCGCGTCGCTCGGGCAGCTCCGGCAGTACCTCGAGCGCGAGGTCGCGCCCATCGCCGACGAGTACTGGTCGCGCGCCGAGTTCCCGATGCAGGTGATCGCGCCGCTGGCCGAGCTCGGCATGTACGGGCCGGGCGTCCCGCTCGTGCGGCAGTTCGAGAACTCAGCCGTGTACCGCGGCTGGGCGGCCCTCGAACTCGGACGCGTGGACGCGAGCGTCGCCACCTTCATCGGCGTGCAGTCCGGCCTGGCGATGAACTCGATCGCGGTCGCCGGCAGCGACGAGCAGCAGCGCGAGTGGCTGCCGCGGATGGCCGCCGGTGAGATCGTCGGGGCGTTCGGGCTCACCGAGCCGTACTCGGGCAGTGACTCGGCGAAGGGTCTGCGCACCACCGCCCGGCGCGAGGGCGACGAGTGGGTGCTCGACGGCGAGAAGCGCTGGATCGGCAACGCCACCTTCGCGGACGTCGTCGTGATCTGGGCGAAGGACGTCGCCGACGGTCAGGTCAAGGGCTTCCTCGTCACCACCGACACCGCGGGCTTCACCGCGACCAAGATCGAGGACAAGATCGCACTGCGCGGCGTGCAGAACGCCGACATCGTCATGCAGGACGTCCGCGTGCCCGAGTCGCGTCGGCTGCAGAACGCGACGTCGTTCCGCTCGACCGCCGAGGTGCTCCGACTGACCCGTACCGAGGTCGCCTGGCAGGCCGTCGGCATCGCGGTCGGGGCGTACGAGGCCGCGCTGGCCTACGCCCGCGAGCGGATCCAGTTCGGCAAGCCGATCGCTGCGCACCAGCTCGTGCAGGACCTGCTCGTCAAGTCGCTGTCGAACATCACGGCCTCGATCGCTCTGTGCACGCAGGCCTCGGCCATGCAGGACGCCGGGGTCGGTGGCGACGAGCACTCGGCGATGGCCAAGGCGTTCGCGACCGCGAAGATGCGGGAGACCGTCGCCTGGTGCCGCGAGGTGCAGGGCGGCAACGGCATCGTGCTCGACAAGGGGGTGGCCCGGTTCTTCGCGGATGCCGAGGCGATCTACTCGTACGAGGGCACGCGCGAGGTCAACACCCTGATCGTCGGGCGGGCGATCACCGGGCAGGCCGCGTTCGTCTAGCGGGCCGCCCGGTTCGCCGAGCGGGTGCGCTACCCGAGCAGCGCCGGCCGCTCCCACTCCTGGTCGAGCACGTGCTGCCCGAGGAACGCGAACACCGTCTCGTACCAGACCACGGCGTGCTGCGGAGCGAGCACCCAGTGGTTCTCGTCCGGGAAGTACAGGAACCGGTGCGGCATCGAGCCGTCCGGTGCCGCGTGGTGCTCCGCGAGCTCCGACCAGAGCCGCAGCCCCTCGCCGATGGGCACCCGGTAGTCCTTGTCGCCGTGGATCACGAGCATCGGTGACGTGATGTCGGCCACGAACCGGTGCGGATCGTTCGCCGCGATCCCGTCGGCGTCGAAGATCGAGGACCAGTACTGCGACATGTCCGTCGTGCCGTTGAACTGGTCGAGCGCCCACAGGCTGGCGTGGGTGACGATCGCGCGGAACCGGTCGGTGTGCCCGGCGACCCAGTTCGCCATGTACCCGCCGAACGACCCGCCCATCGCGGCGGTGCGGGTCGCGTCGATGTCCGTCCGCGTCTCGACCACGTCGGTGATCGCCATCAGGTCGGTGTACGGCGCCTGCCCCCAGGCGTTCCAGCCGCGGTTCACGAAGTCGAGTCCGTAACCGGTGGAGAGTGCGGGGTCCGGCAGCAGCACGGCGTAGCCCCGCGCGGCGAGCAGCATCGGGTTCCAGCGCCAGGACCACTGGTTCCACGAGTTGAGCGGTCCGCCGTGGATCCACAGGACGAGCGGGTGCGGCCCGTCGCCCTCGGGCACGACGAGCCAGCCGCGCACGCGGGCGCCGTCGGCTGCGGTCGTCTCGACCTCTTCCAGGTGGGCGGGCACGTCCGGCAGGGGCGCCGGCGTCGCCAACGGGGTCACCGTGCCGTCCGTCGCGATCCGCACCGGGTGCAGCGGGGCCGCCCAGGAGGCCCGGAGCGCCACGACCACGCCCGTCGCCGCCGCCACACGCAGGCTCGAGTACGCCCAGTCGTCGTGCGTGAGCTGCTCGACGGCTCCGCCGTCGAGGGGGATGCGGAAGACCGGTGCGCGGCCGTCCTGGTCGGCGACCGCCAGGAGCGCGCGGTCGCCGTGTTCGAACACCAGCTCGTTCGGCCAGCGGTCCCAGTCGGTCGCGACGCGGCGAGCTTCGGAGCCGTCGATGCCGGCGACCCAGACCTCCTGCTGGTTCGCGCCGGCCGGGGTGGAGCGGACGGTGCGGACCCAGGCGATCGTTCGACCGTCGTGGCTGAGCGTCGGCATCTCGTGGTCGACGTCGACGTCGTCGAAGAGCACCGTGCGGTGGCCGCTGGACAGGTCGATGGTGACGAGCGTCGAGCGGTCCCCACGGGCCTCCCGGACGCCCACGGATGCCAACAGGACCGAGCCGTCGGGCGTGAGCGCCCCGCTGACGTGGTCGAGCGAGCGGCCCGGTGCCGGCGTGCGGTCGACGGGCTGGACGGGGTCGGCGCCGGCGACGGCGGCGTCGCTGTCGGTGTCGCTGTCGGCCGTGTCGAGGGTCAGAACGTGCGTCTGTGCCGGGCCGAGGTCGTGGTCCCAGTACCGCACCGGGTAGGTCTCGTGCAGGATCGCCCGGACCTGCTTGTCCTTCCGGGTCTTGCGGAGCTCCGCGTCGGCCTCGAGCACGGTCGCCGGGTCGGACCCGGCCCTCGGCAGCAGGTCGGCGGTCAACGCGACGACGTCCGACGACGCCGCGGTGGCCAGGACCCCACCGACGCCCCCGGCCAGGCGGGTGAGCGGACGCGCCTCGCCACCGGTCGCGGGCAGCACCCAGAGCTGGGCTGCCTCGAGGTCGGTGGCGTCGGCGTCGGGCCGGGCGGAGACGAAGAGCAGGTCGCCGGCGCGGGTGAAGGCGGTGCCGCCCTCGCCCTTGGCAGAGCGTGTGAGGCGGACCGGGCGCGCGGCGGTGTCGGCAGTCGGCGTCGCGGGCACCTGCCAGATCGATCGGCGGTACCCGGTGCCGTCCGGGTCGAGTGCGCTGACGGTCAGCGCGACGCGGGCGCCGTCGGGGCTGATGTCGATGCCGTCGACGCGGGGGAGCGCCATGTACTGGTCGAGGTCGGAGAACGGGGTGCTCATGCGTGCACGCTCGCCAGGTCCTCGGCCCAGAAGGCGGCGACCTGCTCGGCGACCGCGGTGCCCTGGGCGTGGCCGGCCTCGGCCGACGGCGCCTGCGTGGCGAGCGAGAGCGAGTTCGTGCCGAACGCCTGCTGCGACGCGCTGTCCGCCACGACGACCTCGACCGATGAACCACCGGCGCGCAGCGCCTCGACGGCGACGTCGAGCCAGGGCCCGCACGGCGACGGGCCCTCGGGGCCGCAGGCGATGACGAGCACCCGCTCGTACCCGGCGGCGGCGTCGGCGTTGGTGCCCGAACGGACGCCACCGTCGACGTACGGGCGGCCGTCGATGGCGACCGGTGTCCAGACGAAGGGCACCGAGCAGCTGGCTGCGACCGCACGGGGGAGCGGCACGCCGTCGGCCGCGGTCAGCAGGCGGAAGGTGCCGTCGGTGGCGTCGACCGCGGTGACGGCGAGCGGCTTCTCCGGCCACTCGGTGGACGGGAGCGTCTCGCCGAAGGTCGCCGTGCGCTCGTCGTCGCTCTGCCCGCCGACGACCTGCTGGGCGGCCTGACCGAGTCGAGCGCGGGCGTCCTGCTCGCCGGTCGCGCCCTGCAGTGCTGCGCCGATGTGCTGCTGCACGGCTTCGACGTCGATGGGCGCCGGCTCTTCGTAGGTGGTCGGCGCCGGGGTGTGCTGCTGGTCGTAGGCCTGCTGGACGGCACCGTTCCGGACGAACGCGCCGACGACGCTGCCGGCGCTGGTGCCGACCACGAGGTCGGCGGCGTCGAGGTCGACCCCGGCTTCCTGCAGGGCGACGAGGACACCGACTTCCCACGCGATGCCGGCGACACCTCCGCCACCGAGGACGAGGGCTCTGGATCCGGGAACGGGCGTGCTGACGTCGGTCATGGGTCCTGCTTACCAGCTGCGTGCGACGGGCCGGTGGAGGCCGTTGGATCCTGTGGAGAACCCGCCTGTGGACAACTCCGTCCGCGTCGGTGGCGTGACCTAGCGTCGTGGTCATGGGGCAACAGCGTTCAGGACGGGTCGGCACGGTTGTGTGGCCGATCGTGGTGGCCGCTGCGCCCACCGCGGCGTTCCAGCTGCCGAACCTGTTCGTCACGCCGGCGGTCCGACTGTCGCTCGTCGCGTTCGGGCTCGTCGTGCTCGTCGGCGCCGTGACGGTGCAGGTGGTCCGGACCCGGCGCAGCGACGCCGCACGGTCGGTGGCCGAGGACAACGCCACCGCGGCAGAGCTCGAGCAGTCGACGGCGGTCCGGTACGCGTTCGGCCAGATCGCCACCCGGCTCGTCCGGTTCACCGAGCTGCCCCGGTCCGATCGCCACGGCGAACTCTCGGTCGTCGCCGACCGCGTCGCCGTGGCCCTGGCGTTCTACCTGCTGCCGAAGGTGCCCGACGTCCGCGCGAACGTGTACCAGCTGTCCACCGACCTGCGGGCGCTCGAGCCGATCGGTCACGGTGGCGCCGGCGACACCGCCGGGGTCTTCCGCGCGGGCACGCCCTACGGCGACCGCAACCTCGAGTGGGTGCTGGTCGGGGGATCACCCCGGATCGTCGGTGACCGCTCCGCCGATGTGGACGTCGACCAGGACCTGCCGGGCTTCGAACCGCGGTACACCTCGTACGTCTCGGTGGTGATCCGGTCCGACCAGTACTCGTTCGGCATGCTCACCGTCGACTCCCCGGTCCCCGACGCCTTCACCGAACTCGACGCCAAGAACATTGCGATGATGGCGTCGTTCATGGCCGTCGCGTTCTCGTTGACCTACTCGTTCCCCGAGCGCGACCGCAATCCAAGGAAAGGCCCGTGATGCTCACACGCTCTGTCGGACGCTCGACGTACGATGCCCCCATGACGACCGTGAACCCTGCTCCGCCGTCGTTCGGGCGTGCCCGGATCTCCTCGCCGAACTGGAACGACACCACCACCGACGCCGACTACGAAGACCTCGACGTCATCGCCGCCAACATCGAACGCGAGCGCGTTGCAGCCCGGCTCCGGGTCACCGCAGCCATCGCCGCGCGTCTGGGTCGCTGACCCCTCCCGCATCGTCCACGACGAACGGCCCCCACGCGTGCGCGGGGGCCGTTCGTCGTCTGCGGAGGCCGAGCCGGATCCGCTGTCGCGGCTACCGCGCCTCGGGCACGTCGATGAGCACCTTGCCGACCGTGTCCTGCTCGACCGCGTCGTGCGCCTGGGCGGTCTGCTCGAGCGCGAACCGGGTGAGCGGGAGACCGGCGTCCTCGCCGACCGGCAGCACGCCGTCGTGCAGCGCCTCGGTGAGGTCCTCGGCCGCCGCGGACAGTGCCTCGTCGCCGATCGTGTAGAGCAGCAGGAACTGGTAGCGGGCGTTCACGCTCATGTTCGGGCGGATCGGCAGGGTCGCCTCGTCACCGCCGTTGTTCGCGTAGATCGACACGACGCCGTGGTTCGCCAGCACGTCGGCGACCAGCGCGGCGTTCTGTGGGATCGACACCTCGACGACGATGTCGACACCGTCCGGCGCGATCGACCGGATGCGCTCGGCGGCGTCCTCTTCGCGGTAGTTCACGACGTGGTGGGCGCCGGCCGCAGTCGCCAGTGCCGCCTTCGCGTCCGAGCTGATCGTCGTGATGACCGTCGCTCCGGCCCAGCGGGCGAGCTGGATCGCGGCGTGCCCCACGGCACCGGCGCCGCCGGCGACGAGCACGGTGAAGCCGTCGAGGGCTCCGGGGCCCAGGCGTGCGGGGCCGTCCTCGTGCGTGGTGAGGGCCCGGTGCGCCGTCATCGCGGGGACGCCGAGCGAGGCGCCGACGTCGAACGAGACGCCATCGGGCAGCGGGACCACGCGCGACTCGGGCACGACCGTGTACTCCTGCGCGGTGCCGGTCGGCCGTGACGCCGCCGCCATGAACAGCCAGACGCGGTCGCCGACGGTGAGCCGTTCGACTCCGGGACCGACGGCGTCGACGACGCCTGCGCCGTCCTGGTTCGGCGTGATCTCGGGGAACGGCAACCCGTCCCCGTAGGTGCCGCCGGCGCGGGCCTTCCAGTCGGTCGGGTTGACGCCGGAGACGACGACGCGGACGCGGACCTCACCGGCACCGGGCTCCGGGATCTCCCGCTCGACGAGTTCGAGGACGCTACTGGCACCGGGCTTCGTGTAGACGATCGATCGCATGTCCCCAGGCAACCACTCGTCGCCGTCGGGGATTCCGAGTGCGGGGTGCTCAGCGCGCCTCGTACCCCTCGCGCGCCTCGGCGACGTCGGGCATGTGCGAGGTGGCCCAGTCCTCCAGCGGCACGAGCACCGTGCGCAGCGACCGCCCGAGCTCGGTCAGTTTGTACTCCACGTGCGGCGGGATCTCGGGGAACACCGTCCGCGTCACCATGCCGTCACGTTCGAGCGCCCGCAGCGTCTGGGTGAGCATCTTCTGCGAGACCCCCTGCACCCGGGCCGCCACCGCCGAGTACCGTGCGGGACCGTCGGCGAGGGCGCCGATCGTCAGCACGCTCCACCGGTCGCCGATCCGGTCGAGCAGCTGCCGACTGGGGCAGTCCGCCGCGTAGGGGCTGTACTCGAGTGCTGACATGGTGTCCTCCGCAACGCACCGCTAGGTGCCTACTTACTCAAAGAGAGTAACTCTTGTACGGTGACTGTCAACGTCACCGACGCGTGACGTCCACGAAGGGAACACCATGACCAACATCGTCGTCTTCGGAGGCACCGGCTACGCCGGCTCCGCCATCACCCACGAGGCACTCTCCCGCGGCATCACCGTCACCGCGGTCGCCCGCGACACGAGCAAGCTCGAGCCGGCCGAGGGCCTGACCCTGGCGCAGGGTGACGCGTTCGACGCCGACTTCGTGTCGGAGGTCACGAAGGGTGCCGACGTCGTCATCGTCTCGCTCCACGCCGTGCAGGCGGACGGCAGCGAGCTGAAGGACAAGTTCCAGCACTTCGTCGACGCCGCCGCCGCAGCGGGTGCGCGTCTCGGCATCGTCGGCGGTGCCGGTTCGATGCGCGTGTCCGAGGACGGCCCCCGCCTCTTCGACACCGACGGCTTCCCGGACGCCTTCAAGGGCGAGGCGAAGAGCCACGCGCAGATCCTCGACGCCCTGCGCGCCTCGGACACCCAGGTCGACTGGTTCTACGTGAGCCCCGCCGCGGCATTCGGCGGCTACAACCCGGGCGAGCGTCGCGGCACCTACCGCGCCTCGGACGAGGTCCTGCTCGCCGACGCCGAGGGCAACTCGGACATCTCCGGCGCCGACTACGCGATCGCGTTCGTCGACGAGATCGTCACCCCGGCGCACCACCAGACGCGTTTCGGCGTCGCCTACTGAGGCACTGCCCCTCGCGGGACACCGGTGTTCACACAACGCACCGCGGGATCCCGCGGCGTCGAGCGTGAACACCGGTGTTTTGCGCACTGCCCGACGCGACCAACGGGCGGACGGGAGGCGCGGAGCGGGGCCGCCACGGGCCTCCAGGCCGGCGGGTGGTCACCGCCAGGGCCCCCGCTAGTGGGCGACGATCGCCGGCACCGGCAGGTGGTGGCGCATCCGCACCGCCAGGTGCAGGCCGCCCCGGCGGGCGAGCACGAGCGCGATCACCGCGGCGGCAGCTGCCGGCGCCCCACCGGCGACCATCATCCCCACGTGCGCACCGAAGTGGTCGACGACCTGTCCCATCAGGGGCCCGCCGATCGCCTGCCCACCGAGCAGCACCAGGACGTAGAGCGACATCACCCGGCCGCGGATCGCCACGTTCGACGACAGCTGCACGAGCGAGTTCGACGCGGTCTGGAACAGCAGCTGCGACATCCCCACCGCCACGAGCGCGACGGTGAACGGTGCGATCGCCGGGATCGACCCCGAGACGACGAGCAGCACGCCGGTCCAGAACACCCCGCCGACGATGGTGCGGAGCCGGACGACGGCCCGGCGGGTGGACAGCAGCGCGCCGACCAGGGCGCCGATCGCCACCGCGGAGTTGAAGACCCCGTAGCCGCCGGCACCGACGTCGTACACCTGTGACGCGAAGGCGGACAGCAGCACGGGCATCGTCAGTGCGAACACCGAGAAGAACGCGACGAGGATCACCGGCACGATGATCGTCGGCTTGTGCACGGCGTAGCGGAGGCCCTCCACGAGCTGCCCCTTGCCACGCGGAGCCGGGGGCGTGCGGTGGAGTTCGGAGACCTTGAGGAACCCGAGCGTCACGACGACGGCGACGCAGGCGATCGCGTTCACGCCGAACGACCACCCGGCGCCGACCGCGACGAGCAGGGCCCCGGACAGCGCCGGACCGATCATGCCGCCCAGCTGGAACACCGACGAGTTCACGCTGATGGCGTTCCGCAGGTGCTTGTGCCCGACGATCTCGGTGACGAACACCTGCCGTGCCGGGTTGTCGATCACGGTGACCATGCCGACCAGGAACGCGATCACCCAGATGTGCCACGCCTCGACGACGCCGGCCAGCGTCAGGACGGCGAGCAGCGCGGACAGCACCGCGAAGGCTCCCTGCGTGATCATCATGAGCGCGCGCTTCGAGAACCGGTCGACCAGGACGCCGCCGAGCAGCCCGAACAGCAGCATCGGCGCGAACTGGCACGCGACCGTGATGCCGACCTGCGCGACCGACCCGGTCAGCTGCAGCACGAGCCAGTCCTGGGCGATGCGCTGCATCCAGCCAGCGGTCATCGCCACCAGGTTCGTCGCCGTGAACAGCCGGAAGTTCGGCACGGACAGGGCGATGAGCGTGTGGCGCCACGGGGGTCGCGTGGCCTGGATCGGGAGCGGTTCGGTGGGCGGGGGGAGGGTCGTCGGTGACGCGCTCACGGTGCGGGGTTCTCCGGACGTCGGTGTGGATCTGGTACCCCAACGAAACTACGTGGCGCCGGCCCATTCGATACCCGTATGGTGGCTATCACTCCATTGCGATGTCGAATGACCCCGCGAACGGCCGCGCGAACGAACGAGGTACCCGTGCTCGATCCGGTCCTGTTGCAGACGTTCCTGGCCGTGGCGGAGACCGGCAGCTTCACGCAGGCCGGCACCCGGCTCGGCATCAGCCAGCCGACGGTGTCGCAGCACGTCCGGCGTCTGGAGACCGCGGTGGCGCGCACCCTGGTCGCCCGGGACACCCGCGGCGTCGCCCTGACCGACAACGGGGACGCGATGGCCGGGTTCGCGCGGACGATCCTCGCGGCCCACGCCACCGCCGACGCCTACTTCTCCGGCGCGGCCACCCGCGGACGGCTGCGGTTCGGGGCGGCGGACGACCTCGCCATCACCCAGCTGCCGCGGATCCTGCGGGACTTCCGACGACTGCACCCGCAGGTGAACCTCGAGCTCACGGTGAACCAGTCGTCACCGCTGCTCCGCCGGGTGCACGCCGGACAGCTCGACCTGGTGTTCATCAAGCAGACGGCGGGGGAGTCCGCCGAGGGCACCCGGGTCGCCACCGACCAGATGGTGTGGATGGCACAGGACGGCATCGCCCTGGAACCCGGCGAACCCGTCCCGCTCATCGCGTACCAGGCGCCGAGCATCAGCCGGCAGATGGCGATCGACGCCCTCGAGGCCGCCGGCCGCACCTGGCGGATCACCTGCAACACCCGCGACGTCAACGGGGTGCTCGCCGCGGTGCGCGCGGGCATCGGCGTCGCGGTGTTCCCGCACTCGCTGATCCCGGCGGACCTGGTGAAGGTGTCGCAGCGGCTCGGGCTGCCGGACCTGCCGGCGGTGGACTACGTCCTCATCGCGAACCCGACGGTGCAGCGGGAGCCGATCGACGCGCTGACGAACGCGATCCTGTCCCGCGGGGTCGTCCGCGCCGTCTGAGCTCGTGCATCGGCGGCGAGACGCCGGCGTATTCGGGCTGGTGGGCGCGGCGAGACGCCGGCGTGTTCGGGCTGGTGGTGCGGCGAGACGCCGGCGTGTTGTCTCGACGCCGCCGAGCCGTCAAGACGCCGCGACTTTCGAGGGCGTCTCGACGTCGACGCGGCGTCCTGCCGAGACGACGGCGTCTGAGCGCTCGCGGCGCTCGCTGCTCTACGGGGCGAGCGTCGGGGTCGTGCCGGTGTCGGTGACGTCCGGCAGCGTCACCCCCGCGAGCGGCAGCAGCGCCGCCGCGACCGCCCACAGCAGCACGACCGTGCCGACACCACCGAGCACGGCGCCGAGCAGCGCGACCGGCCGCTGCCACGTGGCCGTCCGGTCGCGCAGCGTCACGATCGAGAGCACCAGCGCGAGCAGTCCGAGCACCACGCCGACACCGTGCACGGTCGCGGGCGCGGTGAACCACCAGGCCGCCAGACCGATCGTCGCGATCCCGGCGACGGCACCGAGCACCGCACCGGCGGTCGCGCCGAGCGCACGACGTGGCTCCGGCACGGCGGCTGCGGCCACGGGCTGGTCGAGCAGTTCGGTCGGGAGGCCCGCCTCGCCCCCGCCAGCACCCTGCGGCACCGGGGTGGGTGCGACCACGGCCGTGGTCGTCGGGGCGTCCGGGGTCGCGACGGCGGGGCTGCCGGGAGCGGCAGCAGCCGGCGCCGCGTGCAGGACGGCGTCGAACGACCGTGCGGGTGCGGGAGCGGGAGCGGGAGCGGCCGACCGTGCGGCGGCCTGCTGGTGGGCGAAGCGTCGGGGTGTCCGGTAGCCGATCGGGCCGATGGGCTCGGGTTCGGTGCCCTCGACGACCACGTGCTCGAGGCCGGGCACCGAGAACCGGGGCTGTCCGGCGACGGGCACCGCGGGCGCGGCGGGCGGCGGTGCCGGGAAGGCCTCCGGTGACGGGGTGGCGTCCGCCGAGGCGGGTGCGGCGGCGACCGGGGAGACCGGCACCACGAGCCCGGATGCGGGGACGACCGACGACGGCGGCACCGCCGGGGTCTCGAACGGCACGGTGTGCACGTTCGGCGACGTCGGGGCCGGGGGCAGCAGCTCCTGCTGCGGCGGGAAGTCGGGCACCGGGGCGTCGGCCTCGACCAGGGCGGCGATCGACGCGGGCTCGGCGGCTGGTGCGTGCGCGGGTGCGTGCGCGGCGGGCACGTTCCCGGCCGGGGTGACCGTGGTCGGTGGGACCGGCGCCGCGTGGGCGGCGCGTGACGAGGCGGGGGTGGGGCGGGCCTCCCGGTCGGAGGCGTTCACGTGACCGACGGCGGCGACCCGCTCGGGCGCGACCTCGTCGACGGGCGGCGCGGTCACCCAGGCCGGTACGGGCCGACGGGGCCGGTCCGATTCGGGCATGCGATGCGCTGCCACTGCGGCGCTCCTTCCGTCGACTGATCCATGCTCAGTTGTAGCGGCAACCGCTGGGTGGATCGCAGCCCCAGTTCGGGGTCGCCGGTACGGTCGGGTGATGACCGGAATCGAACACCGTCCCCTGGGCCCCTCGGGGCTCGTCGTCTCCACCGTCGGCCTCGGCTGCAACAACTTCGGGCGGCGGGGAACCGCGTCCGAGTCGCAGGAGGGCACCGACGCCGTCGTCGCCGCGGCCCTGGACGCCGGGGTGACGCTCTTCGACACCGCCGACATCTACGGCGGCGTGCCGGGCATGTCCGAGGAGATGCTCGGACGCTCGATCCGCGGCCGCCGCGACGAGATCGTCCTCGCCACGAAGTTCGGCATGGACATGCAGGGCGCGGACGGCCCGGACTGGGGCGTCCGCGGGTCCCGCCGGTACGTGCGGCTCGCGGTCGAGTCGTCGCTCCGGCGTCTCGGTACGGACTGGATCGACCTGTACCAGATGCACCGGCCCGACGACGTGACACCGATCGAGGAGACCCTGTCGGTGCTCGACGACCTGGTGCGCGAGGGCAAGATCCGGTACGTCGGCCACTCGAACTTCGCGGGGTGGCAGATCGCCGAGGCCGAGCTCACGGCGTCGATCGCCGGCACCACCGCGTTCGTGTCCGCGCAGAACGAGTACAGCCCGCTCGCCCGGGATGCCGAGGCCGAGGTCCTGCCGGCCGTGCGGGCGTACGCTCTCGGGTTCCTGCCGTTCTTCCCGCTCTACAACGGGCTGCTCACCGGCAAGTACACGAAGGCGGGCGGCCCGGCCGACGGGCGGCTGACGACCTCGAAGCCGCAGGTGCTCGAGGACGCCCCGTGGGACGTGCTCGACGACTACCAGCGGTTCTGCGACGACCGGGGCGTGACGATGCTGCAGGCGACGTTCGCGTGGCTCCTGGCACAGCCGGGGCTGTCGAGCGTCATCGCGGGGGCGACGAAGCCGGAGCAGATCACGCAGAACGTCGCGGCGGGCACGACATGGGCGCCGACCGAGGACGACATCGCCGACATGACGGCGATCTTCGACCGGGCCTGAGCGGGCGCGCTCGTTTCGCCCTGGCTCGTTTCGCGCTGAGCGACAGGTCACGGGCTGCGGAGCCCGAGAGGTGTCGCTCAGCGCGAAACAGCAGCGGTGGGTGCCGGTGCTGCGCGGCGCGGCGGACTAGCGCGTCGCTGCGGCCAGGGCGTCGCGCAGTTCGGCGGCGGTCATCCGCGGGCCATAGCCGGGGGTGTCCCGCTGGATGCGCCAGCCCTCGGCGAGCGGCCCGGCGTCGACGACGTCGAAGCCGAACGCGTCGATGAGCTCGGAGACGGTCTGCTTGGCGGAGACGTCGTCGCCGGCGATGACGAGGGCTCGACGGTCCGGGGTGCCGGCGGGCGTCGCGTGGCCGGTCAGATCGTCGGCGCCGATGTGGTTGAACGCCTTCACGACGCGGGCGCCGGGCAGGTGGTCCTGCAGCAGCTCCGCGGTGGTCGTGGACTGGTCGTCGAGGGCGGCGATGTGGCCGTCGCGCTCCCAGTAGTAGTTGTTCGTGTCGATGACGACCTTGCCGACGAGCGGTTCGACGGGGATCGTCTCGATCGCGGCGAGCGGCACCGTCACGACGACGATCTCGCCCGCTGCGGCTGCCTCGTCGCGGGTCGCTGCGCGTGCGCCGTCGCCGAGTTCCGTGACCAGGTCGGTCAGGGTCTCCGGGCCGCGGGAGTTCGCGATGACGACCTGGTGGCCGTTCCGTACCGCGAGTCGTGCGAGCTGGGATCCGATGTTGCCGGCGCCGATGATTCCGATGGTTGTCATGGTGTCCCTGCAACGCTGCCCGAC
This sequence comes from Curtobacterium sp. MCPF17_003, assembly GCF_003224385.1. Lineage (NCBI taxonomy): Bacteria > Bacillati > Actinomycetota > Actinomycetes > Micrococcales > Microbacteriaceae > Curtobacterium > Curtobacterium sp. MCPF17_003. The sequence continues at coordinate 57,342 of NZ_QKLC01000018.1, forward strand.
GTCGTGCATTCCCCGGGCGGCACGAACGCCCTTCCGGGAGCATGATGGCGGGCATGGACCACGAGTTCCGCGACGAGACCGACCAGGACCGCTACGCGATGTACGTCGGCGGCGAGCTCGTGAGCGTGCTCGACTACCGGGTGAACGGTGACGCGGTGGCGTTCCCGCACACCTACACGGTCCCGAAGCACCGCGGCCACGGCTACGCGGCCGAACTCGTCGAGTACGCCGTCGCCGATGTCGAGTCGTCGACCACGAAGCGCATCGTGCCGATGTGCTGGTTCGTCGGGAAGTGGTTCGACGAGCATCCCGAGAAAGCCGACCTGCTCAGCCGCAGCGCCGCGGACTGAGCGCCGAACGAAGGGGCTCCCCGTGCCCACCATCACCCCGTTCCTGTGGTACGACGACCAGGCCGAGCAGGCGGCCGAGTACTACGTGGGACTGTTCCCCGACAGCCGCGTCGACAGCGTCAGCCGGATGCCCGACGGCCGCGCCCTCGTCGTCGAGTTCACGCTGCTCGGCAAGCCCTACCGCGCGATGAACGGTGGCCCCGGCCACCCGCACACCGACGCGGTGTCGTTCCAGATCGACGTGGACACGCAGGACGAGCTCGACCGCCTGTGGGACGCGCTGCTCGCCGACGGCGGGAGCCCGATGGCGTGCGGGTGGTTGACCGACCGCTGGGGTCTGGCGTGGCAGGTGACCCCGTCGATGCTGGGGGAGCTGATGAGCGGATCGGGCGACCCGGAGGCCAACGCCCGGGTCTTCGAAGCCATGATGCAGATGATCAAGCTCGACATCCCCGCGCTCCGGGCAGCGGCAGCGGCCCGCTGACCCCAAACCAGGCGTACCCGCCGGTATGGTGACGGGACGAGAAGACCGCCGGCCGGCGCCGGCGCAGACAGGCTGGAGCCATCATGGACCACCCGAGCTCCAAGGTCCGGAACAGCGACATCAGCCGGGCGTACACCGAGCTCGCCCGCATCACCCGTCGGGCGAGCATCCGTGCCCGTGGCTCGGATCAGGTCCTGAGCGTCGTCGACCAGTCCCTCGTCGACTTCGTCGTCCAGCACCCGGGCTGCATGGCCATCGACATCGCCCGCTACCTGCGGCTGAACCGCTCCACGATCTCGCGGCAGCTGTCCGGGCTCCTCGCGACCGGGCTGGTACGGACGACCGACGGTGGCAGCGGGAACGCGAAGCCGCTCGAGGCGACCGACGCCGGCCGCGCAGCGCTCGAGCGGTCGGTGCAGCTGCACCGCGACGCGCTCGACGAACGGCTCGCCGACTGGTCCGACGACGACATCGCACTGCTCGCCGGGCTGCTGGAGCGCCTCGGCGCCTCGGACGAGGCCGGGCTCCCGATGCCGGCACCCACCGAGTCGTGACGACGTCGTTCGTCCTGCTGTCCGACACGCACCTGCCCAAGCGCGCGAAGGACCTGCCGCCCGGGCTGTGGGCCGACATCGACGCCGCCGACCTCGTGGTGCACGCGGGGGACTGGGTCGACCTGGCCACCCTCGACGCCGTGCAGGCGCGGTCCAGCCGCTTCGAGGGCGTGCGGGGCAACAACGACGGTGCGGAGTTCGACGACCGGCTGCCGCTCGTCGCCCGGTTCGGCGTCGAGGACCTGCGCTTCGCCCTGGTGCACGAGACCGGGGCGTCGACCGGTCGGGAGCGGCGGATGGACGCCGAGTACCCGGACACCGACGTGCTCGTCTTCGGCCACTCGCACATCCCGTGGGACACCGTGGCGCCGTCGGGGATGCGCCTGCTGAACCCCGGTTCGCCGACCGACCGCCGTCGTCAGCCCGACCACACGTGGATGCGCGGCACGGTCAGCGGTGCCGAGCTGTCCGTCGAACTGGTCCGGCTGCCGCCGGTCGCCCGCTGATCCCCGCCGAGACTCGGCCCGGAGGACAGTTCCCGGGCGTGCCGACCCGAGAACCGTCCCTCAGCGCGAGACTCGGGCGCCGCGTGCCTCCGTCGGCATCCGGAAGAACGCGAGCTCCCACTCCACCGAACGTCGGAACGCCCGCGCCATCCGCCCTCGCTCGTCGGGTGTCGCCGCACGGGCCACCTCCTCGACGAGCCGGGTCGCCTCGGCACTCGACGCCGCGAACCCCGGGTCCCCGTACGCCGTGATCCAGTCGGCGAAGGCATGCCCGTCCGGCGCGACCCCGAGCTGCGACCCGACCCAGGCGTAGACCCGGAAGCAGGGCAGCACCGCGGCGGCGAGCACCGCCGGGGAGCCGGAGTCGGCGGCCTCCTGCAGGTGTGCGAGGTACCCGGCGCACGTGGGGTGCACGGGATCGTCGGCGTGCGAGCCGGCCAGCCGACGGTGGTGCAGGTCGCGCGCCTCGTCGGCGCACCCCTGCGCAGCCGCCGCCCAGAACGCAGCAGCACCGCCGGCACCATCGCCCGAACCGGCACCGGGGGCACCAACCCCGAGCGCCGCCAGGTGCCGCTCGTACGCCCGCAGGTAGTGGACGTCCTGCGCCAGGTAGCCCGCGAAGACCTCCGGCTCGAGCGTCCCGTCCCCGAGCCCCACCAGGAACGCGCAGTCGATGGTCTCCTGCAGCACCGATGCCGCATCCGTCCACCACACGTCCGTGTACGACAGCGCCGGCAGGGCTGCCCGCGCCTGCGCTCCGTGGTCGACCGGGCCGTTGCCGCTCCCGACCGACAGCGCGTCGGCCCCGCGCAGCGCCGCCGTCAGCCACTCCTTCGCCACCCCGACCGCGAGTTCCCAGTCGCCGTGCCGCGCGGCGAGCGTCGCGATCGCACTCGACAGGGAGCACCCGGTGCCGTGCGTGTTCGTCGTCGCGACGCGGGGACCGGTGAACACCCGCACGGTTCCGTCCGGTGCCACGAGCACGTCATCGGAGGTCGGCCCTTCGTCGTGGCCGCCCTTCGCCAGCACCAGGACGTCCCACCGCGCCGCCACGGCACGCGCGGCATCCAGCGACGAAGCCGACGACGACGAAGCCGACGACGGCGCACCGGAACCAGCCGCACCCGCGCCGGCGAGCTCCGCCAGCACCACGAGCTCGGCCCGGTTCGGCGTCACCAGGTCGGCGAGCGCGAACAGCGCCCCCATGGCCGACGCCGCGTCCTCGTCGAGCAGCCGGTCCCCGCTCGTCGCCACCATCACCGGGTCGACGACGACCACCGGCGGCTGGTGCTCCCGCAGCCAGTCCGTCACGACCCGCACGACGTCGGCGGTGCCGAGCATCCCGATCTTCACCGCGTCGACCACGACGTCGTCCGACACCGCGTCGAGCTGCTCCCGCAGGAACCCGACGTCCGGCAGGTGCACCGACCGCACCCCGTGCGTGTTCTGCGCGACGAGCGCCGTCACGACCCCCATCCCGTACCCGTCGTGCGCGGCGATCGCCTTGAGGTCCGCCTGCATCCCGGCCCCGCCCGTCGGGTCGGTCCCGGCGATGCTCAGCACCCGTGGGACGCTCATGCGTCCGCCCCGTGGTGCGTGGCGTCGGCCTGGAGGCGTGGATCAAGGTCACCGGATCGTCCGGCCTCCGCCCCGTGGCCGGGCCCACGGCCCCACGCGGCCACGTACGCCGCCGCGGCGGACCCGGGGTCGGCCGCGGCGCAGATGCCCGACACGATCGCGACGCCCGCGGCACCGGCTGCCCGGAGCGGCACGACGTCGTCGAGGGTCACCCCGCCGATCGCCACGCACGGCAGGTCGGTGGCGGCGGCCAACCGGGCGAACCCGTCGTGGCCGAGGGCCGGCGGGTGGTCGGCCTTCGTCGCCGTGGGGTGCACGACCCCGACGCCGAGCAGGTCCACGGTGCCGCGGGGGAGTCGCTCGACGGCAGCCAGGTGCGCGAGCGTGTTCGCCGTGAGGCCCACGTGGGCGTCCGCTCCGAGCAGGGCGCGAGCGGCCGTGACGGGGACGTCGGACTGGCCGAGGTGCACGCCCGCGACCCGGTGTCCCGCGTGCCGTGCGGCGAGGGCGACGTCGAGCCGGTCGTCGACCACCACCCTCGCGCGCTCCCCGACGGCGTCGGCGACCGCGGCGGTCAGGGCGAGCAGGTCACGCGCGGAGGCGTCCTTGTCCCGCACCTGCACGATCCGGACCCCGGCGTGCACTGCGGCGCGGACGACCCCGAGCACCCCGATGCCGTGCCGGTCGGCCAGGGCACCGTCGGTCACCAGGTAGACGCCGAACCCCGCAGACTGCAGCCCGCTCACGCCGACACCGCCCGGGCGTCGACCGCGGGAGCGGCCTCGAGGGTGATCCGGGCCTCGCGGACGACGTCCTCCGGCGTCAGCGACGCCAGCCGGTCGAGGAACAGCGGCTGGAAGGTCCCCGGTCCGCCGGCCTCCCGTGCCGCGAGCTCGGCGGCGATCGTGTGCACCGCGGTGGCGGCGACGGCAGCGGCCCCCGCGTCCTCCGGCGCGACCGACGTGAACGCGGCGACGACCGCGCCGAGCGCGCACCCGCCTCCGGTGATCCGCGTCAGCAGGTCGGTGCCGTTCGCGACCCGGACCACACCGATGCCGGGCGCGACCAGCAGGTCGACCGCACCCGACACGGCCACCGCGGCCACGAGCCTCCCGTCCGAAGCAGCGACCGACGCGACCCGAGCGTCCTCCGTGCCCACGGTGCTGTCGACCCCGCGGCCACCGGCCGAGTCGCCGAGCAGGGCGAGCACCTCGGAGGCGTTGCCCCGCAGCACCGTCGGGCGCAGCGCGAGCAGGTCACGCGCCAGGGCGGTCCGCACCGGCAGCGAGCCGACGGCCACCGGGTCCAGGACCCACGGGGTGCCCGCGTCACGGGCGGCGTGCACGGCCTCGAGCGCGGCGACCCGCGGTTCGGCGTGCGGGGTGCCGGTGTTCACCAGCAGGGCGTCCGCGACGCGGGCGAACGGCCCCGCCTCGGTCGCCACGTCGACCATCGCGGGCGAGGCCCCGAGCGCGAGCAGCACGTTCGCCGTGACGTTCTGCACGACGGTGTTCGTGATGCACTGCACCAGCGGGGCCCGGGCACGCACGGCCTCGAGCAGTTCGGCGGTTCGGTGGGCCCAGGCAGGGGAGGGCGCAGCGGTTTCCATGGACGATCCCTTCGCGAGTACGAGCTCGAGCAGGTTCGACGGGTGTGATCTCAGCCGCTGGATGCGGCACCCCGTGTCTCGAGCGACACCGTACACGACGCCCGGTGACCACTTCGAGGCCCGCTCCGGGCACCGTGTGCCAGGGTTGGACCGTGCCAGATGCAACGCCCCCCGGGCCCCCACCCTGTCTCTTATACACATCT
>NZ_QKLC01000019.1:0-60016 GCF_003224385.1 Curtobacterium sp. MCPF17_003
CACCCCCACCCGCGCAAGTCCCGACCACCGGCCCGCCGACCCCACGACACCCCGAACCGCGGCGCCGGGGACGGGGACGGTCACGACACCCCGCTGCCTCCCCACCGCGTGGTCACGAACTGTCGGCTGGAGGTGCGCCGAGCGACGAGTCGTGACCGCACGACCACGGCGGACGGGGTGTCGTGACCGCCCTACGCGCCGACGGTGCTCTCGCGGATGACGAGCGACGGGGTCACGGCCGCCGACGCCGCCGTCCCGCCGTCGATCAGGGCGAGGAGCGCCTGCCCCGCGACGCGTCCGAGCTCCTCGAGCCGCAGGTCCACGGTGGTCAGCGGCGGCCTCGAGGCGAGCGCCATCACGTCCCAGTCGTCGAACCCGGTCACCGCGACGTCTCCGGGCACCGAACGCCCGAGCTCCCGCAGCCGGTCGCACACTCCCCGGGCGATCTGGTCGCTGCCACAGACGATCGCGTCGACGTCGGGCGACTCCCGAGCGAGCACGTCCACCGCCTGCCGCCCCCAGCGCTCCGACCACTCGCCGTACAGCGGGTCGGTGACCAGGTGCGACCCGAGGACCGACGAGGCACCGGCAACCCGTCGTGCCGCGGACCGGTGTCGCGCCGGCCCCGTCACGATCGCGACCCGCTGCCGCCCGAGCGAACGCACGTGCGAGGCGACGAGTGCCGAACCGGCGGCGTCGTCGAGGGTGATCGACACGTCGGCGTCGTCGGTCGAGGGCGTGAAGGCGTAGACGACGGGGATCGACACGTCGATCGGGGGTCGGGCGTCGGCGGAACGGCCGGTCACGATGATGCCGTCGACGCCGCGGGCCGCCAGGGAGCGCAGGTAGTGGGCCTCGCGCACGTGGTCGTCGCGGGTGTCGCACAGCAGGACGGCCATCCGCCCGGCGGACAGGGCGTCCTCGGCGCCGAGCAGCACCGGGATCGAGAACCGGCCGAACGAGTCGGTGGTGATCATGCCGACGGTGTAGGTCCGCCCCGACGACAGCGCACGGGCCCGGGCATCGCCGACGAACCCGAGCTTCTCGGCGGCTTCCTTCACCCGCAGCCGGGTGGCGTCCCGCAGCTGCCCGGTGCCGTTCAGCGCCTTCGACGCGGTGCCGATCGACACCCCGGCGAGCGCCGCCACGTCGGTGATCCGGATCGGCTGACCGGTGCGTTCGAGCGTCACGGCAACCACCTTTCCGACGATCAGGACGTGCCGATGACCTTACACAAAACCGCCGGGACACCCTTGCGCGGCGTGCACCCCGTGTCGTAACGTCCACGGCAGAAACCGTTTTCCGGCTGGCTCGAACCATTCGGACGGCTCCAGTCACATCGCAAGGAGGCGACATGACCACCACGCTCGCGACCGATCGCGGCGCGCACACCGCGACCCCGGTCCTCCCGACCGCCGACGCGCACCTCACGCTCCGGCCGCTGCCGACCGGCGACGCCCGGATCACCGGCGGCTTCTGGGCGCTCCGCCAGGAGCGCAACGGCCGCGACGCCGTCCGCAGCGGCTACCAGCAGCTGGAGACGGCAGGCAACTTCCGCAACCTCCGCATCGCCGCCGGGCTCGAGGAGGGCGAGGCCGTCGGCCCGATCTTCATGGACTCCGACGTGACGAAGTGGCTCGAGGCCGTGGCGTGGGAGTACGGCCGCGCCCCCGCCGAGGACCTGCTCGACCTGCAGCGCGAGGTCACGGCCCTGTACGCCCGGGCACAGGCCGACGACGGGTACCTGGACTCCGTGCAGCAGGTGCGCGGGAAGGGTGAGCGGTACACGGACCTCAAGTGGAGCCACGAGATGTACTGCGCCGGGCACCTGTACCAGGCGGCCGTGGCCCAGCACCGTGCGACGGGCGACACCGGGCTGCTCGACGTCGCGATCAAGAACGCCGACCACCTGGTCCGCACGTTCGGCGACGGCACCGCACCGGACGGCACGCCGAAGACCCGCGACGTCGACGGCCACCCCGTCGTCGAGATGGGCCTGGTCGAGCTGTACCGCGAGACCGGCAACCGTGACTACCTCGACCTGGCGCACTGGTTCGTCGATGCCCGCGGACACGGCATCATCGAGCGCGCCGGCGGCGAGCCGACGTACTTCTCCGACCGGGTGCCGAGCCGGCAGGCCACGACCGTCGAGGGGCACGCCGTCCGCGCCGTGTACCTGGCGGCGGGTGCCGTGGACGTCGCGATCGAGACCGGTGACACCGAGCTCCTCGCCGCGAGCGAGCGCCAGTTCGCGGACATGATGGCGACGAAGGCCTTCATCACCGGAGGCCTCGGCGCACGCTGGGACTGGGAGGCGTTCGGCGACCCGTACGAGCTGCCCACCGACCGCGGCTACGCCGAGACCTGCGCGGCCATCGGCGGGGTGCAGTGGGCCTGGCGCCTGCTGCTCGCGACCGGCAAGCCGGTCTACGCCGACGCGATCGAGCGACTGCTCTACAACGCGTTCCTCGCCGGGGTGAGCCTGGCCGGCACCGAGTACTTCTACGTGAACCCGCTGCAGCAGCGCGACCACGCCCACCAGGACGAGAACCGCTCCCCTGCCCACGGGCGACGCGGCTGGTTCGACTGCGCCTGCTGCCCGCCGAACATCATGCGCACCTTCGCGAGCCTCGACGGCTACCTGGCCACGGCGACCGACGGCGGGCTGCAGGTCCACCAGTACGCCACCGCCGACCTCGGTCCGGTGCGGGTCGAGACCGACTACCCGCACGACGGCCGCGTCCGCGTCACGGTCACCGAGGACGGCCCGCTCTCCCTGGGCCTGCGGATCCCGGCCTGGTCGGACACCACGACCGTCACCGGTCCGGACGGCTCCGCGAGCCCCACGGCGGGGACGCTGCACGTCGTCGACCGCGAGTGGTCGGCGGGCGACACGGTCGAGCTCGTCTTCGACACGACGCCGCACCGCTACGTCGCCGACGCCCGCATCGACGCCGCCCGCGGGCAGGTCGCGATCGAGCGCGGCCCGCTCGTGTACGCGGTCGAGCAGGCGGACCAGCAGGGCTTCACGGTCGACGACCTGACGGTCGACGCGGACGCGCCGATCACCGAGGAGCGCCGCGACGACCTGCTCGACGGCGTCGTCACGCTGCGGATCCCGGGGCACGCCCCGGCCGAGCACGTGCAGCCGGCCTGGCCGTACCAGCGTCTCGACGCGACCCGGTCTGGGCCCACGCGTGCCGGTTCCGACGCGTCGCGGAGCCTGCGGAGCGACGTGGCGGCCGAGCACGTGGGGAGAGGCGCGGATCACGCCGGAGACGCGACCAACGTCGACGACGTGGCCGGTCCGCAGGGCGCCACCACGGGCCTCCAGGACGTCACCGCGACCGCGGTCCCGTACTACGCGTGGGCCAACCGGGGAGCCGCGCCGATGCGCGTCTGGCTCCCGCTGGCGCGGTGACCGGCGTGGACCGCCGTGCGTTCCTCGTCGGCGGCGTCGCTGGCGGGGCCGCCCTCGCCCTCGCCGGGTGCTCCGGCACCCTGCCGAAGGTCGTCGCGAAGCCCGCGAGCTTCGGGAAGAACGCGACCGGCACCGTGCAGGTGTGGTGCCGGTCGGCGACCCAGGCCGGCCTGACGTCGGCCGTCGCCGGGTTCAACAAGGCGAACCCGGAGCTGCAGGTCCAGCTGACGCCGGTGCCGGACGCGCAGTACGTGACCAAGCTGGCGACCGCGATCCGCGGGGGTGAGCCGCCGGACGTCGTGGACATCGACGACATCAACTCGCAGCTGTTCATCTTCCGCGAGGCGTTCGCCGACCTGACCGACGTGGTCGAGGGCCTCGACTACTTCGACGCGATCTCACCGGGGCACCTGCGCCTGCTCGAGTACCGCGACCGGTACTACGGCCTGCCGTACCTGGCCGACAACTCGCAGCTGTTCGTGAACACCGAGCTGTTCGACCGTGCGGGCCTCGACGTCGAGGAGTCGACGAAGGACCTGTCCACGCTGCTCGACGCGGCGAAGGCCATCCGGAAGCTCGACGACGACGTGTACGGCTGGTCGATCTCCGGCAACGCCGCGGGCATCATCGGCTTCGTCACGCAGCCGCACGTCTGGGCGACCGGGGTCGACATGATGACCGGCGAGGTGGGATCCCAGCGGGCGAACATCACCGGCAACGAGGCCCTCGAACGGATGCTCGAGTTCTACCGGCAGCTGTGGAAGGACGGGGTGCTGTCGAAGGCGACGTACTCCGACGCCGGCACCACGTGGGGTGCCGACTTCCGGGCCGGCAAGGTGGGGATCTTCCCGACCTCGTACGGGGCGACCGTGCCCGCGGCCACGAAGGCGATGCGGGCGAAGATGCAGACGGTGCTCATCCCGTCGTGGGACGGCCAGCGGTCGTTCTTCGACGGCGGCGACAACATGTGCATCCCGAACGGGGCGGCGAACCCGTCCGGCGGGTGGGCGTTCATGCAGTACGCGAACGGGCTCCAGCAGCAGCAGGCGCTGCCGGACGGCGGGTACTTCCCGACGCGGTCCGACGCCGCCACCCCGGAGTACCGCAAGCGGTTCCCGCTGGCGTACGGGCCGCTCGACGCCATCGACAAGGGCTACGCACCGCAGACGCTGGCGTACAACCTGCTCAACAACCAGCCGTCGTCGCCGTACTTCGCGATGTTCCGCGAGGCCGTGTTCGGGTCGGGGAGCGCTGCCGCCATGCGGACGGCGCAGTCCGACTACCAGCGGATCCTCGACCAGGTGCAGGCCTGAGCCTGCTCCTGCTCCGCTCGTCTCGCTCGTCTCGCTCGTCTCGCTCGTCTCGCTCGTCTCGCTCTTGTTGATGCACAGAGAGGTGCACGCATGTCGACCATCTCCACCCGGCGCCCCGCCGGCCGGACCGGCGCGGACCGTCCCACCGTGGGCCGCGGCCCGGGGAGTGGCGGCTCCGTCCGGACCCGCAACTCGCTCACCCACCCGCCGCGCACCGGCGCCGTCCTCGTCGCCCCGGCGATCCTGTTCGTCGCCGTCTTCGTGCTCGTCCCGCTCGTGTTCGCGCTCTACATCTCGTTCACGAACTGGCCCCTGATCGGCCCGTACCGGTTCATCGGGCTGCAGAACTACCTGACGCTGTTCCAGGACCCGACGTTCGTGCACGCGATCGGCTACACGCTGCTGTACACGGCGATCGTGACCCTGCCGATCCTGGCGCTCGGGTACTTCCTCGCCGTGCTCGTCCGCGCACGCCGCCGTGGCAGCACGGTGCTGCGGACGGTGTTCTTCCTGCCGTACGTGGTCGGGCTGACGACGCTCTCGTTCATGCTCGTGCTCGAGGCGCAGCCGAACTCCGGGGCCGTCAACATGGTGCTCCGGTGGCTCGGGATCACCGACGGCAGCACCGCGTGGCTCGTGAACGGTCCGCTGGCGACGCTGCTCATCTGCGTGCTCGTGGTCTGGGCGGTGTCCGGGCTGACCATGGTGCTGCTCATGTCGGCGATGCAGGGCGTCCCCGACGAGGTCTACGAGTCGGCGCAGCTCGAGGGGGCCTCCTGGTGGCAGACCGAACGCCTCATCACGTTCCCGATGATCCGCTCGACCGTCGCGCTGAGCGTCATCATCTCGGTGATCGGCTCGCTGCTCGCCTTCAACCAGTTCTACATCCTGACCCAGGGCGGGCCGGGTACCGAGACCACCACGATCGTGAACGCGATCTACAACCGCGGGTTCGTGAACCTGCAGCTCGGGGCCGCGACCGCCCAGTCGATCGCCCTCGTCGTGGTGATCGCCGCCGTGACGGTGTTCCAGTTCTGGGCACTGCGAGAGAAGGACTGACGCCATGAGCACCACGACCTCCCGTGCGGCCCTCGCGGCGCCGGACCTGTCCACCAGGGCCCTGACCACCACGGGTGACGGCCGACGTCGGCGCCACCAGCAGGGCAGCGTCCAGCACCCCCGCGACACCACCGTCAAGCGCACCCTGTACGCGATCGCCGGCATCGGTTCGGCCCTCGTGTTCGGCGTCCCGCTCGTCTGGTCGATCCTGCGGGCGTTCCAGTCCGAGGCCGTCATCACGCAGGCCCCGGACCCGGCGACGTTCTTCCAGCTCGGGTGGCAGAACTTCACCGCCGTGTTCGCCTCGTCCTCGCACCTGCTCACCGGCGTCGTGAACTCGCTCATCGTGTCGATCGCCACGGCGGTGCTGACCGCGGTGATCGCGACGATGGCCGGCTACGGGTTCGCCCGCTTCCGGTTCCGGGGCGCCGGGCTCGTGTTCGGCCTGGTGCTGCTGACGATGATGGTGCCGTTCCAGGCCATCCTCACGCCGCTGTACCTCGAGATGAACGCGATGGGGCTGACGAACTCGCTGCTCGGGCTCGTGCTGTTCTACACGACCGTGAACCTGCCGTTCGGGGTGTTCGTGATGCGGAACGCGTTCGAGTCGATCCCCACCGAGCTCGAGGACTCGGCCTTCGTCGACGGGGCCTCGCGCTTCCGGGTCGTGGTGTCGGTGCTCCGCCCGCTGCTCCTGCCGGGGGCGGCGACCGCGGCGCTCTATGCGTTCCTGGCGTCGTGGACGGAGTTCCTCGGAGCCCTGACGTTCCTGACGAAGGACTCGCTGTACACGCTGCCGGTCGCGCTGCTCAACCTGCAGACCGGGGCGTACGGGCAGGTGTCGTACGGCAACCTCGTCGCCGGGTCGGTGGTGGCGATGATCCCGTGCATCGCGCTGTACGTCGGGTTGCAACGGTTCTACGTCGCCGGGCTGTCGTCCGGGGCGTTGAAGGGCTGACGGTCGGGTCAGCTCGCCGGCGGCGCCCCTCGCACCGTGCGAGGGGCGCCGCCGAGCGCGCCGCCGAGCGCGCCGCCGAGCGCGCCGCCGAGCGCGCCGCGGAGCCGGCGCGGTGCGGACCTCGCACGGTGCGAGGGGTCGCTACGTGCTGCGCCGCACCACCAGCTCGGGCGCGAGCAGCGTCTCGTCGCGGGGATCCCCCTCGACCAGGGCCCGCACGGTGTCGAGCACCCGCTCCCCCATCGCCCGGAAGTCCTGCCGCACGGTGGTCAGCGGCGGCGTGAAGTGCGCGGCCTCGGGGACGTCGTCGAACCCCACGACCGCGATGTCGTCGGGCACCCGCAGCCCCTCGTCGGCGAAGGCGTGCAGCACGCCGAGCGCCATCTGGTCGTTGCCCGCGAAGACGGCGTCGACCGTCCCCACGTCGATGTGCCGTGCGGCCGCGAAGCCGCTCGCCGGGGTCCAGTCGCCCTCGAGCACGACCGGTTCGAGCCCGGCGTCCTGCATGATCCGCACGTAGGTGGCGCGGCGCACCTCGGACTCCTGCGACACGTGCGGCCCGGCGATGTGCACGATCCGGCGATGCCCGCGGTCGAACAGGTGCTGCATGACGAGCGAAGTGCCCGCCGCCTGGTCGATGGCGACGGCGGCGACACTCGGCGCGACCGGGGTCCGGACCGCGTCGCGCTGCACGGCGTTCGACACGACGACGGGCACCGTGACCGGAACGGTGAGCGACGCGAGGGCGTCGAGCACCCGGTTGTCGGCGGCGACCAGCACGATCGCGGCGACGTCCTGCGCGAGCAGCGTGGTGAGCGCCCCGGACAGGTCGGACGGCCGCGGCTCCTCCGGCAGGGTCGACAGCAGCACGTGGTACCCCGCGGATCGCGCGGCCCGTTCGAAGCCGATCGAGGTGCTCGACGGACCGTACAGCGCGTCGCCGGCGGTGATGATGCCGAGCGCCTTGCTCCGCCCACCGGCGAGGGCCCGGGCGGCGGCGCGGGGCCGGTACCCGAGCTCGGTGACGGCGTCGGTGACCTGCGTCCGGTACTGCTCGCGGACGGTCGGGTCGCCGTTGATCACGCGGGAGACGGTCTGGTGGGACACGCCGGCGCGTTCGGCGACGTCGAAGATCGTCGGGGCCTTCCGGCGTTTGCCGCCCCTGCCCTCGGGGGCGGTCGTGGTGCTCACGTGGCCAACCGTACCGCTCGGTCCGGCCGCCGCGGCAAGATCACGAAACGGCGGTGTTGAGTTGACACCCCGTCACGGAACCCACAAGATGTGAGCGCTCACACGAGCGCATCCCGCGGGGCACAGCAGCCCCGGCACCCGACCGCGTCGAGGACGACGCGAAGGAACAGAGGTACTTCGATGATGAAGCGCAGGATCATCGCGGGCGTCGCAGCCGTCGGCATCGCGATCTCGCTGGCCGCTTGCTCGGCCGGCGGCCGTGCGTCCACCGATGGTGGCGGCAGCGGCGACAACAAGGGCGCCCTCGTCGGCGTCGCCATGCCCACCAAGGTCTCCGAGCGGTGGATCAAGGACGGCAACGCCGTCAAGAGCGACCTCGAGAAGGCCGGCTACAAGGTCGACCTCGAGTACGGCGACAACAAGGTCCAGCAGCAGGCCCAGCAGGTCAGCAACATGATCACCAAGGGCGCGAAGGTCCTGATCATCGCGTCGATCGACGGTGGCGCGCTCTCCGACCAGCTCGACGCCGCCGCCAAGGCCGGCATCAAGGTGATCTCGTACGACCGTCTGCTCACGGGCAACGAGAACGTCGACTACTACGTGTCCTTCGACAACGAGAAGGTCGGCGTCGACCAGGCGAACAGCCTGCTCACCGGCCTGGGTGTGCTCGACGCGGACGGCGAGAAGACCGGCGAGAAGGGCCCCTTCAACATCGAGGTCTTCGCCGGCTCGCTCGACGACAACAACGCGGGCTTCTTCTTCAACGGCGCCATGAAGACGCTCAAGCCGTACCTCGAGGACGGCACGCTGAAGATCCAGTCCGGCCAGGACGAGCTGTCCCAGGCCGCGACGCAGCAGTGGGACCCGGCCACGGCCAAGGCCCGCATGCAGAACCTGGTGGCCAAGTCCTACTCGGGCGGCACCACGCTCGACGGCGTGCTCTCGCCGTACGACGGCATCTCGATCGGCATCATCTCGGCGCTCCAGGGCGCCGGGTACGGCACGAGCGACCGTCCGCTCCCGACCGTCACGGGCCAGGACGCCGAGGCCGCCTCGGTCAAGTCGATCATCGCCGGCCAGCAGTACTCGACGATCTACAAGGACACGCGCAAGCTCGCCAAGCAGTCGGTCACCATGGCCGAGGACCTGCTCACCGGCAAGAAGCCCGAGGTCAACGACACGAAGAGCTACGACAACAAGGTCAAGGTCGTCCCGACCTTCCTGTTCCAGCCGACGGTCGTCACGAAGGACAACTACAAGGAAGTCCTCGTGGACTCGGGGTACTACACCGAAGCCGACCTGAAGTAGTCAGGCCCATCTCACGGACCGGAGGCGCGGTGCCAGCTGCGCACCGCGCCTCCAGTCCGTCTCCACCAGCGCGCCCACGCGCGCACGACGGAAAGGCGTCCACATGGCGGACACCATCCTCGAGATGCGGGACATCACCAAGACGTTCCCCGGCGTCAAGGCCCTGCAGGGCGTCTCGATCGAGGTCGAGCGCGGCCAGGTCCACGCGATCTGCGGCGAGAACGGCGCGGGCAAGTCGACGCTCATGAAGGTGCTGTCGGGTGTCTACCCGGCCGGCTCCTTCGACGGCGAGATCCTGCTCGACGGCGAACCCGTGCGGTTCGCGAACATCAACGACTCCGAGGCTGCGGGCGTCGTGATCATCCACCAGGAGCTGGCGCTCAGCCCCTTCCTGTCGATCGCCGAGAACATCTTCCTCGGCAACGAGCAGTCCAAGGGCGGCTTCATCGACTGGAACAAGACGAACCTGACGGCCGCCGAACTGCTCAAGCGGGTCGGGCTGAAGGACAACCCCGTCACCAAGGTCGTCGACCTCGGTGTCGGCAAGCAGCAGCTCGTCGAGATCGCGAAGGCGCTCTCGAAGGAGGTGAAGCTCCTCATCCTCGACGAGCCCACCGCCGCGCTGAACGACGACGACTCCGCGCACCTGCTCGAGCTCATCCGCTCGCTGCAGGCCGAGGGCATGACGGCGATCATCATCAGCCACAAGCTCAACGAGATCAAGGCGATCGCGGACAAGGTCACGATCATCCGCGACGGCAAGACCATCGAGACGCTCGACATGCGGGCCGACGACGTGTCCGAGGACCGGATCATCCGCGGGATGGTCGGCCGTGACCTGTCGAACCGGTACCCCGAGCGCGAGAACCCCGTCATCGGCGAGGAACTGCTGCGGATCGAGGACTGGACCGTCCACCACCAGCTCGACTCGTCGCGCGAGATCATCCACCAGGCCAACCTCAACGTCCGCGCCGGCGAGGTCGTCGGCATCGCCGGGCTCATGGGCGCCGGCCGCACGGAACTCGCGATGAGCGTCTTCGGCCAGTCCTACGGCACCGGCATCAGCGGCACCGTCTACAAGCGCGGCACCCCGATCAAGACGCACACCGTCTCGCAGGCGATCGACAACGGCATCGCCTACGTCACCGAGGACCGCAAGCGCTACGGCCTGAACCTGATCGACGACATCAAGCGGAACATCTCCGGGTCGGCGCTCGGCAAGCTCGCGAACTGGGGCTTCGTGAACTCCTCCGAGGAGACCACGGTGGCGAGCCAGTTCCTCAAGAGCCTCAACATCAAGGCGCCGAACGTCGACGTCGTGACGGGGAAGCTCTCCGGCGGGAACCAGCAGAAGGTCGTCCTGTCGAAGTGGATGTACGCCGACCCCGACGTGCTCATCCTCGACGAGCCGACCCGCGGCATCGACGTCGGCGCGAAGTACGAGATCTACACGATCATCAACCAGCTCGCCGACCAGGGGAAGGCGGTCATCGTGATCTCCTCCGAGCTCCCCGAACTGCTCGGCATCTGCGACCGCATCTACACCCTCTCCGAGGGCACCATCACGGCCGACGTCCCGCGCGCCGAGGCGACGCCGGAGGTCCTCATGCAGTACATGACCCAGGAACGGGAGACCCCTGTCAATGAACGCGCTTAAGTCCGCCGTCGGCTACCTCACCGGGCAGCTCCGACAGATCGGCCTGTTCATCGCGCTGATCGTCATCGTCATCTTCTTCCAGGTGACCACGAACGGCATCACGCTGGCCCCGATCAACGTCTCGAACCTGATCGTCCAGAACAGCTACATCCTCATCCTGGCCATCGGCATGGTCATGGTCATCATCGCCGGCCACATCGACCTGTCGGTCGGCTCGGTGGTCGCCTTCACCGGTGCCATGGCCGGCGTGATGATCACGCAGTGGAACATCCCGTGGCCGATCGCGGTCGTGCTCTGCCTGGTGGTCGGTGCGCTCGTCGGCGCCTGGCAGGGCTTCTGGATCGCGTACTTCGGGATCCCGGCGTTCATCGTGACGCTGGCGGGCATGCTCGCGTTCCGCGGTGCGGCGCAGATCGTCCTGCAGAACCAGCAGATCTCGCCGTTCCCAGCCGGCTTCCGCTCGCTCGGCTCCGGCTTCCTGCCGTCCTTCGGCACCACCGGGTACGAGCCGCTCACGATGATCCTCGGCTTCGCCGCCGCGGCCGTCATGGTGATCGCCGCGTTCCGCGGTCGCATCACGCGTCGCAAGTACCAGCTCGAGAGCGAGCCGTTCGCCTGGTTCATCGTGAAGACGGCGTTCGGCGCCGTGCTCGTGATCTACGTGGCACTCCTGCTCGCCAGCTACAACGGCACCCCGATCGTGCTCGTCGTGCTCGGTGCCCTCGTGGTGATCTACTCGGTCGTCATGCGGAGCGCGGTGTTCGGCCGCCACATCTACGCGATCGGTGGCAACGCCCTGGCCGCGCAGCTGTCGGGTGTGAAGACGAAGCGCGTCACGTTCCTGCTCTTCGTCAACATGGGTGTCATCTCGGCCCTGGCGGGCGTGGTCTTCACCGGCCAGCTCAACCTGGCGGCGCCGGGCGCTGGCAACGGCTTCGAGCTCGACGCCATCGCCGCCGTCTTCATCGGTGGTGCTGCCGTCACCGGCGGCATCGGCACCGTGCCGGGTGCCATCGTCGGTGGTCTGATCATCGGCCTGCTGAACAACGGCATGTCGATCCTCGGTGTCGGCACCGAGTTCCAGTCCCTGATCAAGGGTCTGGTGCTGCTCGCTGCCGTCGCGTTCGACGTGTTCAACAAGCGCCGGGCGGCATCCGCGCGCAAGTAGCGGTCGTGCGTTCGCGCGTTCGCGCGTTCGCTTCGTGAGCAGGAACGGTCGGGTCCTCGATGGGGACCCGACCGTTTCTGCTCACGATCGCGACAGGACGGCCCAACCCCCGGCCGGGAGGCGCAGGGTCCCGTCCCCGAGATCGGCACCGCCCGCCTCGACCTGCGTCGCGTCAGCCACGGGCACCTCGACGGGATCGTCCGACAGGTTCAGGGCGGTCACCACGGCGGCGTCCGCCGTCGCGGTCCGCAGCACCACGGCGGTGTTGGTCAGGTGCACGACGTCGGTGTGCGCGCGGTGCAGCCACGGGTTCCGGCGACGCAGGGCGATGAGCGCCTCGTACGCGTGGGTCAGGTCCGTCGGCTCCGGCACCTCGGCCGGGAACTCCGGGCGGACCGCGTCGTCGCCGCCCTCGCGTTCCTCCTTCACCCCGGCCCAGCCGTACTCGTCGCCCGCGTAGACCACCGGGGTCCCCGCCACCGTGAACAGCACCGCGGCGGCGTGCCCGGCGAACCGGTCCCCCACCGCGCTCGCGATCCGGGTGACGTCGTGGTTGCCGACGAACGTCGTCGGGGCGAAGGTGGGCAGCAGGGCGTCGTGCCGCTCGATCGCGTGCGCGAGCTCGTGGCCGTTGCGGTCCGCGATGCCGTGCCAGATCCCCTGCCACAGCTCGTACTGGGTCAGCGAGTCCATCGTCGAGTCGCGTGCGATCGCCGCCGCGTCACCGTGGATCACCTCGCCGCTGAACCAGGCGTCCGGGAACCGCTCCCGCACCCGCGGCAGCACCCGCGCCCAGAACGCCGGCGGCACCGCGTACGCCGCGTCGAGTCGCCAACCGTCCACCCCGCGGTCCAGCCAGTGCGTCATGACCTGCACCACGAGGTCCTCGGTGGCGCGGCTGTCGTGGTCGAGCGCGACGAGGATGTCGTGGCCTTCGAACAGCCCGACGGGCACGGGCTCCCCCGGCTGCCACCCGGACCAGTCGATGGCGAACAGGTCGGCGGTCGGCGCCTCCGGGCCGTGGTCGGACAACGCGCGGAAGGCCGGGTGCTCCCGGCCGACGTGGTTGAACACCCCGTCCAGCAGCACCCGCACGCCCCGCTCGTGCGCCGCGGAGACCAGGGCGTCGAAGTCGGCGTCGTCGCCCAGGCGCGGGTCGATGCGGAAGTGGTCGACCGTGTCGTACCCGTGGGTCGAGCTCGCGAACACCGGGCCGAGCAACAGGCCGTTCAGACCGAGGTCGACGACGTGGTCGAGCCACTCGGTCAGGCGGTCGAGGCGGTGTTCGAGCGGACGCTCCCCCACCGGTGACGTCGGACGGACCTCGGCGCCGACGAAGCCGAGCGGGTAGACGTGCCACCACATCACGTGCTGGACCCAGGCCGGTTCGGACGGACGGGCAGGGACGGTGTCGGGGTTCACCGCTCCGATGCTGCCAGGCGCACCTGGACCGTGTGCGTGGTCGCTGTGTACCGCCATGCCGAGCAGGACGAGGATGGGGGCCATGGGACGGGCGATCAGGACGGAAGCCGATGCGTCGGCGTCGGAGTCGGCACACGCCGAGCGCACCTGCGCCTCGTGCGGGCGACGGATGCCGTCGTCGGCGGCGCCGGAGGCGAAGTGGTGTTCCGGAGCCTGCCGTCGACACGGTCTCGACGACGTCGACCGGGCTCTGGAGCAGCGCATCGACGAACTGCTCGCGGCACGGGCACGGACCTCGAGCATCTGCCCGTCCGAGGTCGCGCGTTCGCTGGACCCGGACGACTGGCGACCGCTGATGGAGCCGGCACGTCGAGCCGCCCGGCGCATGGTCGCGCGCGGCGAGGTCGAGATCACCCAGGGCGGGTCCGTCGTCGACCCGTCGAGCGCCAAGGGTCCGATCCGCATCCGCCGTCCGCGGTGATCAGGGGCGCGGCGTGCCCGTTTCAGGTGCGCTCGTGGACCGTACGGATGAGCCGTTCGAGTGCGGTCACCAGCGCCCGTGTCTTCTCCTGCGTCACACGCGACGTCGAGTACTGGAAGTTCGTCTTCTCATCGGTCAGGCGCTTGAAGTGCAGGCCGGGTCGCGTGTCCGGTGCGCAGGCCGCGTCGAGCAGGCGTCGAGCGGCGGCGTGGTCGTCGCCGAGGTGGTGGTAGCCGAGGATCGCACCGCAGATCGCGTCCGACGCCGCGATCCCGCCGAGCACAGCGTTCGCGCCGGCGGCCTTCCAATCCGCGTGACTCGTCGACTCGACGTAGAGGAGCGCGACCTCGAGGTAGGACTCCGCTTCGTCTCGGCGCATCGCGACTGCGGCCCTGTCGACGGCGCGCACGCGGGCACCCATCAGATGTACGTCCTGATCTCCTCGCCGAAGACTGTTCGGGCTTCTTCTCGCCACGACCCGACGAGCGGGTCTCCCTCGGCCACGAACCGACGGAGATCAGCGCGGGTCACGTCGAAGACCTGGCACTCGTTGCCGGTCCACCGCCGGACGAGGTCACCGAGGCGGACGACGACGTCGATGTCGACGGTCTGCTCGAAGACGACGAGGAGGTCCAGGTCGGACGTCGGCGTCGCGGTGCCCCGGGCCACTGAACCGAAGATCGAGACCGAGAGGACCCCGGCCCGCGCCGACTCGACGTACGCGCCGATGCGACGTTCGAGTTCGTCGCCGGCTTCGAGTCCGAGTTCCACCGCCGGCCAGAGCAGGTGTTCCCGGTTGACCCGGTAGGCCGAGTGCTGCAGACCGCGCTCGACCTGCACGAGCCCTGCTGCCTCGAGCTTGTCGAGCGCTCGTTTGATGCCGGTGTGCTGCGGAGCGCCCGCGACCCGTGCAACCTGTCGTCCGGTCATGCCGGAATCGGTCCGGGCGAGGACGCGGAGCGCGTCGGCCTGTGTGGCTCCCAGCAGCGTGGCGAGTGGTTGCACGAGTTGCATGTCGAGTCCTCCGCAAGGAGTGTACCGCTCAACGGTACAAGTGGTGCGTTATTGTGCACACTGGACTGGGACCGGGACGCAGTGAGGGAACACGTGTCGTCCACTGTGGGTTGCATCGAGGGATGACTGCAACCGGATCGACCGAACAGACTCCTGCCCGCCGCGAAGCCCTGGTCGTCGGAGCCAGTGGCATCACCGGTTCCGCCCTGGTACGCCACCTGCTCGACCTCGGCTGGGACGTGACGGCACTCTCCCGCCGGCCGCTCGCCGAACAGGGCGTCCGCACCGTCGCGGCCGACCTGCGTGCTCCCGACAGCCTGGCGGCCGCACTCGCCGACGAGCACCCGACCCACGTCTTCTTCACCGCCTGGCAGCGGCAGGACACCGAGGCGGAGAACATCCGCGTGAACGGCGGCATGGTCCGCGACCTGCTCGCGGCGCTGTCGCACGCTCCGCTCGAGCACGTCGCCCTCGTCACCGGCCTGAAGCACTACCTCGGCCCGTTCGAGGCGTACGCCGCCGGCGAGATGCCCGACACCCCCTTCCACGAGGAGGAGCCGCGCCTCGACACCCCGAACTTCTACTACGCGCAAGAGGACGAACTCTTCGCCGCCGCCGAGCGCCAGGGGTTCACCTGGTCCGTGCACCGCTCGCACACCGTGATCGGGCACGCGGTCGGCAACGCCATGAACATGGGCCTCACGCTCGCCGTGCAGGCCACGCTGGCGAAGGAGCTCGACCTCGACTTCGTGTTCCCGGGCAGTGAGGCGCAGTGGAACGGCCTGACCGACATGACCGACGCCGGGATCCTCGCCGAGCACATGGTGTGGGCCTCGACGTCGCCCGAGGGTGCGGACGAGCCGTTCAACATCGTCAACGGCGACGTCTTCCGGTGGCGCTGGATGTGGCCGCGCCTGGCCGCGCACCTCGGTGTCGATCCCACGCGCGTGGTGGGCTACGAGGACGCTCCGCGACCGCTCGAGGAGCAGATGGCGCCGTACGAGTCCGAGTGGGCCGGTATCGCCGAGCGCCACGGTCTCGCCGAGGCCGACATCACCCGGCTCGCCTCGTGGTGGCACACCGACGCCGACCTCGGTCGAGCGATGGAGGTCGTCACCGACATGGGGAAGAGCCGCGACGCCGGGTTCACGGCGTTCCGCCGGACCGAGCAGGCCTTCGCGGACCTGTTCGACCGGTACCGGACGGACCGGCTCATCCCCTGATCGGGGAGGTCGCCGATCAGAAGGCGTACCGGATCCGGCACGACGGCAGGTGCTCGGCCACGAGTTCGCGGAAGCGCTCGACGAGCTGCCCCTTCATTCCGGACCGGTAGCGCACGTTCACGGCACCGTTCTGGGACACCTTCTGCTCCTGCAGGTCCGGACGCCACAGCAGGTCCTCGGCCCTGGGGTGCCACCCGAGGTTGACCTCGTGCAGGGGCTGGTTGTGGGTCAGGAAGATCACCTCGGCCGCGAGCTGCGCCTTGGCGGCCGGGGACAGCACGTCGTCGACCTGCCGGAGCAGCTCGGCCCAGTCCGACTCCCACGTCGGCGTGAGGATGACCGGCGAGAAGTTCAGGTGGACCTCGTACCCGGCGTCGACGAAGTCGTTCACCGCGGCGATCCGCTCGGCGATCGGGCTCGTGCGGATGTCGGTGACCTTCGCGGTCTCGTGCGGCATCAGTGAGAAGCGGATCCGGGTCCGGCCCATCGGGTCCCAGTCGAGCAGGTCACGGTTGACGTACTTGGTCGCGAACGACGCCTTGGCCGTCGGGGTCATCCGGAACAGGTCGCACAGGTCACGGACGTTGTCGCTGATCATCGCGTCGACCGAGCAGTCGCTGTTCTCGCCGATGTCGTAGACCCAGGCTTCCGGGTCGCACTGGTTCGGTTCAGTCTTCGGTCCTTGCTTGGCGATGTTCCGCGCCACGTGCTTCGTGATCTGGTCGATGTTCGCGAACACGGTCACCGGGTTGCTGTAGCCCTTGCGCCGCGGCACGTAGCAGTACGCGCACGCCATCGCGCAGCCGTTCGCGGTGGACGGTGCGATGAAGTCGGCCGAGCGACCGTTCGGCCGCGTCACCAGCGACTTCTTCACGCCGAGCACGAGCGCCTCGGTCTTGATCCGCACCCAGCGCTGGACGTTCCGTTCGTCGCCGTGCACCTCGGGGATGTTCCAGTGCGACTCGACCGGGACGATCTCGGCGTCCGGCCAACGCCCGACGATCTCCTGCCCGCGCTGCAGTTCGAGGGCGGCCGGCTCGACGTAGATGCGTCGGACGTCGAGCATCGGGCGGACGCGTTGGTGGCTCATCGGCTCCTGTCTACCCGGCACCACCGACGGTGCAGACTCGGACCATGACCGCCGAACCCGACGACCTCTTCTTCGTCGTGGACGGCCGACGCTGGCGCCGCACCGACCCCGCTCTGCCCGAGGAACTCGCCGCCGCACTCCGCTCCCACCTGGGGCGGGGGCGGAACGCCGTGAAGACCGCGAAGCGTGCGGGCGACGACGAGGCCCTGGCGGCGGCACGGCACCGGAACGGCCTGGCCAAGCACGGGCTGGGCGAACGCGGCCCCGAGTGGTGGACGCGCCCCGAGGCCGACCGGATAGCCGACGCCGAGCGCGCCCTCGCCGACCTGGACGCCCTCGACGCCGACTGATCCTTCCCATAACGCCCGCGATGGAGAGCAGAATCGGGCGTACCTGGTCGAAACTTCCGACCGGGTACGCCCGATTCGACCAGGTACGCCCGGTTCGACCAGGGCGCGCGACTAAGCCTCGGTGTGGCCCAGGTCGGGCTCGACGAGCAGGCACGCTGTGCGCGAAGCCGCCGCGTGCAGCTCGAGCACGACGAGCTCGTTGTGACCGTGGCGGAGCACCGGCCCCGGGATCGCCAGGGTCTGCTGCGGGCCTCGCGACCAGTACCGACCGAGGCAGAACCCGTTGACCCAGGCGACACCCTTCCGGAACCCGTCGAGCGACAGGTACCGGTCGTCCACGGTGTCGAGTTCGAACGAGCCAGCTGCGAACGTCGGTCCGGCGAGCACCTCGCCACCGGTCGGAGCGACCTCGGACAGCGCGGTCACGGCGGCAGGTGCGATGGGGTCGAGGGCGAGCGGCGATGCCGTCCACCGGGCCACCCGTGCGCCGTCGATCGAGACGCCGCCGATCAAGCCCTTCGGCTCGCCGATACGGACGCCGTAGTCGACGCGGCCCTGGTCCTCGACGAGGAGCTCGAGCGTGCCGGTCACCGGCGGCAGGGTGATCGCGCGGTCGTGGTGCTCACGCTCCAGGACCCCGACGACGACACCGTCGGCCGACACGATCGCTCGGTCGCGCACCTCGGTGCCGACGGTCAGCACCCCTCCGGCGGGCAGGTCGACCTCGGCGCGGTACGCGACGAAGCCGCTCGCGGCCCCGAGGGAGTCGAAGGTCGGCGTCTCGTCGTGCGCGGACCACGCCGTGAGGGTGGGCAGCAGGGAGCGGAGCGACGCCACGCGGTCCAGGCGGACGGCGAGGTCCGTGGCGGGGGTGACCCGGGCCTCCAGACCGACTCCGTCCGCCGCATCGGACGCGAGTCGACCCGATCCACCAGGCTCCATCGTCGCGGGCAGCGGCGGGACGGGCGCGTAGCGCGCGATCACCGAGCGGAACGCGTGGAACTTCTCGGTCGGCCGGCCGGCCTCGTCGAGCGGGGCGTCGTAGTCGTACGACGTCGCGATCGGGCGGTAGACGCCCTTGTCGTTCGCGCCGTTCGTGAAGCCGAAGTTCGTGCCGCCGTGGAACATGTAGATGTTCACCGAGCCGCCGGCGGCGAGCAGGACGTCGAGGTCCTCGGCACTGGCGGACGCCGGCGTGGTGTGGTGGTGCTCACCCCAGCTGTCGAACCAGCCGTCCCAGAACTCCGAGCACATCAGGGGCCCGGTGGGCTGGGCCTGCCGCAGGCGCTCGAGCCGGGCGGCGGAGCGTGAGCCGAACGAACCGGTCTTGTGCAGCGAGGGCAGGGAGCCGTCCTCGAGCATGGTGCCCATCGGCTGGTCGACGCTCGTGAAGGCGACGCTCAGCCCGATGTCGCGGTGCATCTGCTCGAGTGCGCGCAGGTACTCGGGGTCGGAGCCGTAGGCGCCGTACTCGTTCTCGACCTGCACCAGGACGATGGACCCGCCCTGGTCGATCTGCCGCGGGACCAGCACGGGGGCCAGGTGCTGCAGGTACGTCTCGACCGCTGCGAGGAACCCGGGCTCGTTGCGCCGGACGCCCACGGTGCCGTCCGCGAACAACCAGTACGGCAGTCCGCCGTTCGTCCACTCGGCGCAGATGTAGGGGCCGGGGCGGACGATGGCGTGCATGCCCTCGGCGGCCACGAGGTCGAGGAAGCGACCGAGGTCCAGGCCACCCGACAGGTCGAACACCCCGGGCGACGGCGCGTGTGCGTTCCAGGCGACGTAGGTCTCGATGGTGTTGAGGCCCATCAGCTTCGCCTTGCGGATCCGATCGGCCCACAGGTCGGGGTGCACGCGGAAGTAGTGGATCGCGCCGGACAGGACCCGGTGCGGCTCGCCGTCGAGCAGGAAGTCGGTGTCGCCGATGGCGAAGCGCATGGTTTGACTCTTTCGTTGCCGGGCGTGCCGGGCGTGGAGCGGGGCCGTGCGGACGTGTCCGCACGGCCCCGCGGGGATACCTTGAACTACTTCGACGAGACCGTGAAGCCCTGGTCCTTGCCGTACTTGGCGAGGGCCTTCTGCCAGGCCTCGAGGCCGGCGTCGAGCGAGGTGCCGTTCTCGTACGCCTGACCGACGGTGTCGGCGTAGACGCTGTTCGCGTACACCTGGTACGGCAGGTAGGTGAAGTCGTTGTCCGAGGACTTCGACGCGTCGACGAGCACCTTGTTGATCTGCTGGCCGCCGAAGTACTCCGGCTTCTCGTCGAGGAACGCCGACGACTCGAGGTCCGCGGTGGTCGACGGGAAGCCGCCGGACTCCATGAAGACCTTCGTGGACTCCTTCGACGAGTTCAGCCACTTGAGGAAGCCCGCGGCGAGGGCCGGGTTCTTCGACTGCTTCATGACGACCTGGGCGCTGCCGCCGTTGTTCGCGGTCTGTGCGGTGCCGCCGTCGTAGGTCGGCATCGGGGCGACGCGCCAGTCACCCGAGGCCTGGGCGACGCCGGACTCCAGGTTGCCGGGCATCCAGGCGCCGGTGATCAGCGTGGCGATCTCACCGTTGCCGAGCTGCTTGTACCAGTCGTCGGTCCAGCCCACTGTCTTCGACAGCAGGCCCTGCTCGACGAGCTCGTTCCAGGTGCTCGTCCACTTCTTGGTGCCCTCGTCCTGCAGGTTGATGGTCACCTTGTCACCGTCGGTGGCGAAGGGGGTGCCGCCGGCCTGGGCGATCATGCTGGTGGTGAAGCCGGCGTCGCCGGAGTCCGCCGCGATGTAGGCCTTCGGGTCGGCCTCGTGCAGCTTCTTGGCAGCGGCGACGTACTCGTCCCACGTCTTCGGCACGGCGATGTCGTGCTTGTCGAAGACCTTCTCGTTGTAGAACAGCGCCATGGGGCCGGAGTCCTGCGGCAGGCCGTAGACCTTGCCGTCGATCGACACCGAGCTCCAGGTGCTCTTCGCGAAGTCCTTCTCGAGCGAGTCGAAGCCGTAGCTCGACAGGTCGAGCAGCGACTCGGACAGCGCGAACTGCGGCAGGGCGTAGTACTCGACCTGGGCGACGTCGGGGGCGCCCGAGCCGGCCTTGATCGTGTTCTGCAGCTTCGTGTACTGGTCGGCGCCGGTGCCCGCGTTGACGAGCTTGACCTTCACCTTGGGGTACTGCTTCTCGAACGCCGCGACCTGGGCCTTGGCCGACGGGGTCCACGACCAGTAGGTCAACGTGCCGCCGTCCTTCAGGGCCTTGTCGATGTCGTCGGCCGAACCGCCGGAGCCGGAGCCGCCGGAGGCGCACGCGGCGAGGGCGATCGCGGCGGTGACGCCGATGGCGAGGGCGCTGAGCCCGCGCCGGAGACGCTTGTTCATGGGAGTGCCTTTCACTTCTTCGTGGAGGGGGTGGTGCTGCTGTGTGCCGGACCGGCCGGCGCGTGGCGGGGTCGCCACGGGCCTGGTGTCCGAGGGGTCAGGCCTTGACCGACCCGGCCGCGAGGCCGGACTGCCAGAAGCGCTGGAGGAAGAGGAACGCGACCACGATCGGGATGATCGTGAGGAGCGATCCCGTGACGACGAGGTTGTAGATCGGCTGCGCGCCGGACCCGGTGGCCTGCGCGTTCCACTGGTTCAGGCCGACCGTCAGCGGGTACCACTTCGGGTCGCTCAGCATGATGAGCGGCAGGAAGTAGTTGTTCCAGGTGGCGACGACCGCGAACAGCAGGACGGTGACGACACCGGGCGCGAGCAGGCGGAGCGCGATGGTGAAGAAGATCCGGAACTCACCGGCGCCGTCCATGCGGGCGGCCTCGAGCAGTTCTGCCGGGATCGCGTCGACCGCGTACGTCCAGATCAGGTACATGCCGAACGGGCTGATCAGCGAGGGCAGGATGATCGCCCACGGGGTGTTGGTCAGGCCGACCTGCGAGAAGAGCAGGAAGGTCGGGACCGCCAGGGCCGTGCCGGGGACCGCGATGGCGCCGAGGACGACGGCGAAGACCGCGCGGCGACCGGGGAACTGGAACTTCGCCATGCCGTAGCCCGCGACGGTGGCGAGCAGGGTGGCCCCGCCGGCACCGACGACGACGTAGAGCAGCGTGTTGCCGAACCACTGCAGGAAGATGCCGTCGTTGTACGTCAGCGTGTCGACGATGTTCTGCCAGAGGTTGAAGTCCCCGCCGAACCACAGACCGAACGTGGAGAGCAGCGACGCCTGCGTCTTCGTGCTGTTCACGAGCAGGTAGAACAGCGGCGCGAACGAGTACACGACGAAGACGACCATGACCGCGGTGAGCAGGCCGGAACGCTTCGGCTTGCGTCCGTCGACGTGCTGCTCCGCCTTCCTGGAGGCCCGGATCGAGCGGGTGCGCGGCGCACGTTGCGTCGTGGTCGCCTCGGTCACCGTGGCCGCTGCGGGCCCGGCGGGGTGCTGGATGGTGCTCATCGGTTCTCCTCGCGGGTGCCGCGGACCTGGACGACGTAGGCGATCACCGCGGTGATCACGCCCATCACGATCGCGACCGTGGCGGAGTAGTTGAACTGCTGTCCGCTGAAGGACAGCGAGTAGGCGTACATGTTCGGGGTGAAGGCGCTGCCGATGACGTTCGGGGCGAGCGTCTTGAGCAGGTTCGGCTCGTTGAAGAGCTGGAAGCTGCCGATGATCGAGAAGATCGTGGCGATGACCATCGGGCCGCGGAGCGCCGGGAGCTTGATCGAGAAGACCGTGCGCATCGGGCCGGCACCGTCGAGCTCGGCGGCCTCGTACAGCTCACCGGGGACGGTGCGGAGTGCGGCGTAGAAGATCAGCATGTTGTAGCCGAGGAACTCCCACGTGACCACGTTGCCGATCGACGTCAGGACCCAGCTCGGGCTGAACGGCTGCAGCAGGTCGATGCCGAGCGCGTCGTTCGCGGCGCCCGTCAGACCGAACTGGTTGCCGTAGATGAAGCCCCAGATCAGAGCCGCGACGACCCCGGGGACGGCGTAGGGCAGGAACACCGCGATGCGGAAGAAGCTCGTCCCCCACAGTCGGGCGCTGTCCAGGGCCAGGGCGGCGACGAGCGCGAGGCCGAGCATGATCGGCACCTGGACGACCAGGAAGATCGCGACCCGACCGAACCCGGACCAGAACTTGGCGTCCTGGAAGAGCTGCACGTAGTTGGCGAACCAGACGAACTGGTTGCCGCCGATGAGCTGGTCGCGGAACAGGCTGAGCCAGAGCGCGTAGCCGATCGGCACGATGAGCATCAGGACCAGGACGACGACGAACGGGCCGACGAACAGCCATCCGGTCAACCGTCCCCGCGGCTTGCGGCGGCGGCCGGCGGGGCGCTCGGCGGTGGGGCGCGGTGCTGCCTCACCGGGGCGCGCTGCGAGCGTGCTCATGTGACTCCTTCGTCTGCTGCGTTCGGGTGGTCGATGTCGGCGGCTCGGCCCGGGCCGGATCAGGGTGTCCGGGCGGTCACCGATGTTGACGTCAACATCGAACGACGCGACGATAGCATGGCAACGTCAACATGCGCTAGCGTCCGGGGAGGCCGATCGCTCGGCCACCTCGATCCGGAAGGAGCGCCAGCGTGACGATGGAGTCCCCCGCCGGCACCCGCCGCGCACCCTCGATGGCCGCCGTGGCCGACGCCGCCGGGGTGTCGATGCAGACGGTCTCGCGCGTCGCCCGGGGCTTCGACAACGTCAGCCCGGAGACCCGCGACCGCGTCCAGCGCGCGATGGAGTCCCTCGGCTACCGGCCCAACCGTGCCGCCCGCGCCCTGCGCTCCGGCCGCTTCCGCACCATCGGCGTGATCATGTTCACGCTCGCTTCCTTCGGCAACATGCGCACGCTCGAGGCGATCGCCGACGCCGCCGGCGTCGCCGACTTCACGATCACCCTGCTGCCCATGGCCTCGCGTACCGAGGCCGGTGTCCGGTCGGCCTTCTCGCGCCTGCACGAACAGGCCGTCGACGGCGTCGTGATCATCATCGAGTCGCACATCATCGACACCGCCGAGGTCGTGCTGCCCGACGGCGTGCCCATGGTCATCATCGACTCCACGGGCAGCACCGACCACCCCGCGATCGACACCGACCAGGCCGACGGCGCCCGGCAGGCCACGCAGCACCTGCTCGACCTGGGGCACGAGACCGTCTGGCACGTCGCCGGCCCGGAGTCGTCGTACTCGGCAGCCCGTCGCCTCGCCGCGTGGCAGGACACCCTCGAACGCGCCGGTCGCCAGGTGCCCCCGGTGTTCCGCGGCGGCTGGACGACCGAGCACGGGTACGAGGCCGGGCTCGAGATCGCCGCACGGCCGGAGATCACCGCGGTGTTCGCCGCGAACGACCAGACCGCCCTCGGGGTCCTGCGCGCCGCACACGAGTCCGGTCGCCCGGTGCCGTCGTCGCTCAGCGTGGTGGGGTTCGACGACTCCCCCGAGTCCGACTCGTTCTGGCCGCCGCTGACCACCGTGCACCAGTCCTTCGACGAGGTCGGCCGCCGAGCGGTGGCGAACCTGCTCGCCCAGATCGACGGCGAACGGGTCAGCGTGGCGGCCGACCTGGTGCCGGTGCGGCTCGTCGAGCGCGCGAGCACGGCGGCGCCGCCGGCGCGCTGACGGCCGCGCCGAGACTCGGCCACGCGGACGGACTGTGCCGTGCGCGTGCCGCATCCCGTCCGCCCAGACGAGATTCGGCCCGTGGCCGCGACCGCACGCCGGCCGGGAGGCCCGGTGCCAGGCCACCACGGGCCTCCCGGCCGCCGCGCGGGCCACGTTTCGGGCCCAGCGACAGTCCACGCGCCCGTCACCCCGTGAGGTGTCGCCCACCCCGTGAACTCGCGCCCGCCGCACCCGCGCAACGAGCAGAGGACGTCGGGCGCGAGCGCCCGACGTCCTCTGTGCTCACTCGACGCCCGCCGTGGCGTGCGCCGAGGCGTCTTGTCAGCCGATCGAGACGGCGGTCCAGGAGACCGGCGGGAGCTCGATCGTGACGGTGTCGCCCTCGCGGCGGACCGACTCGTTCGTGCGGAGTCCCACGCGGGAGGTGTTCTCCAGGTCGTTCACGGCGTGCAGGTCGTCGTCCCAGACGCCCTCGGCGTGGACGTCGCCCGTCGCACCGATGCCGGCGAGGTCGATCGTCACCGTGGTCGGCTCGGACGGGTGGCGGTTGACCAGGAAGACCGCGGCCTTGCCGTCCTCGGACACGGTGGCGGCGGAGTCCACGACCGGGACCTCGCCGTGCTTGCCGCCGTCGACCGTGTCACCGGAGGCCTTGACCTGCAGCGAGGTGCCCTGCGCCAGGCGCGAGGTGACCGAGAACGGGAAGAACGTCGTCTGGCGCCAGGCCGGGCCACCGGGCTCGGTCATGATCGGGCCGATCACGTTGACGAGCTGGGCGAGCGAGGCCGAGGCGACACGGTCGGCGTGGCGGAGCAGCGAGATGAGCAGGCCACCCACGACGACGGCGTCGGCGACGGTGTAGACGTCCTCGAGCAGACGCGGGGCGACCGGCCACTCGTCGAGCGTGAAGGTCTTGGCCTTCGCTTCCCACTTCTTGATCGACCAGACGTTCCACTCGTCGAACGAGATGTCGATGCGCTTGTCGGACTTCTTCTGCGCCTGGACGTGGTCGGCGGCCGTGGTGACCGTCTTGATGAAGTGGTCCATGTTGACGCCCGAGGCGAGGAACGACGGCAGGTCGTCGTCCTCCTCGTAGTAGGCGTGCGCGGAGATGTAGTCCACGTCGTCGTAGGTGTGCTCGAGGACGGTGCGCTCCCACTCGCCGAACGTCGGCATCGATGCGCTGGAGGAACCGCAGGCGACGAGCTCGAGGTCGGGCTGGATCTGGCGCATGGCCTTGGCGGTCATGGCGGCGAGCTTGCCGTAGTCGTCGGCGTTCTTGTGGCCGAGCTGCCACGGGCCGTCCATCTCGTTGCCGAGGCACCACATCTTGATGGCGAAGGGTTCCTGGCGACCGTTCGAACGACGGTACTCGGACAGTGCGGTGCCGGCGTCGATGTTGGCGTACTCCAGGAGCTCGATCGCCTCTTGCGTGCCGCGGGTCCCGAGGTTCACGGCGAGCATGAGCTCCGAACCGACCTGGTTCAGCCAGTGCTGGAACTCGTG
This sequence comes from Curtobacterium sp. MCPF17_003, assembly GCF_003224385.1. Classification (NCBI taxonomy): domain Bacteria; kingdom Bacillati; phylum Actinomycetota; class Actinomycetes; order Micrococcales; family Microbacteriaceae; genus Curtobacterium; species Curtobacterium sp. MCPF17_003. Next base: position 25,760 of record NZ_QKLC01000019.1, read on the forward strand.
CAGGCCGACCTCGTTCGTCTCGGTCGAGTGCCAGGCGAGGTCGAGGCGGCGGGGGCGCTGCTCGACGGGGCCGACGCCGTCCTCCCACTTGTAGCCGGAGACGAAGTTGCCACCGGGGTAGCGGATGGCGGAGACGCCGAGTTCCTTGACGAGTTCGACGACGTCCCTGCGGAAGCCGTGCTCGTCGGCGGTCTCGTGGGTGGGCTCGTGGATGCCGTCGTAGACGTGGCGGCCGAGGTGCTCGACGAACCCGCCGAACAGGCGACGTCGCACCGGCCCCACGGTGAACGCGGCGTCGAGGACGAGGTGTGTGCGGGGCATGGATCTCCTTCGATCGTGGCAGTGCGGTTCGTGCGGTGAGCAGGGTGGCGTGCTGGGCGGAGGACACTTCGGGAACCGAAGCGGGCCGTCACGAAAGTGAGCGCTCACCTGCCGGAAACGCTACCGGGTTCCGCGCCGTCGCGAAAGGGGTGGCAAATGCCGGGAGCGAGCGCTAATGTGAGCGCTCACGGAGCACCGGAAGGTCGTTCCGTGTCCGGAGCAGCAGTGCTCCGGGTCCGGAGCAGCGATGCTCCGGCGGGAGCACCGACCCTGTTCCCGAGCCCGGCCCATCCCGATGGAGTGATGCCATGCCGATCCCACCCGCAACACCCGCGTCGCGCCTGTCGCGCCGGGGCTTCCTCGCCGCCGGTGCAGCGGCCGCGACGGTCCTGCCGCTCGCCGCCTGTTCCAGTCCCCTCGCCGCCGGTCTCGCCGGCAGCGCCCTCAACCCCGAGACGCTCGTCTTCTGGAACCTGTTCGGCGGCGGCGACGGCGTCCGCATGCAGTCCATGGAGGACGGCTACGCGAAGCAGCACGGCGGTTCGAGCGCGCTGCAGGGCACCACGTTCGCGTGGGGCAACCCGTACTACTCGAAGCTGACACTGGCGACCGTCGGGAACAAGCCGCCGGACGTCGCGGTCGCGCACCTGACCCGCGCGAAGCCGCTCTGGGACGGTGACCTGCTCGACCCGATCACGTCCGACGACCTGGCGAGCGTCGGCCTGAGCGCCGCCGACTTCAACCAGAAGGCCTGGGCGGCGCAGAAGACCGACGGCAACAACATCGCGGTCCCGCTCGACACCCACCCCTTCGTCCTGTTCTACAACGTCGACGTCTGCAAGAAGGCCGGCCTGATCGACGGTGACGGCAACCTCGTCGACCTCAACGGCATGGACAACTTCGAGAAGGCCCTCGCCGCGGTGGCCAAGGTCACCGGCGGCACAGCGCTCAACGTCGCGAACGTGGTGCCGGAGACGGCCACCCCGTGGCGCTTCTTCTGGACGATGTACAACCAGCTGAAGGACGCCACCCCGTTCATCAGCGACGGCGGCTCGAAGCTCACCGTCAACGAGGACGCCTACAACGAGGTCACGAGCCGCACCCAGAAGTGGGTGAAGGAGGGCTGGCTGAACAAGGCCCTCGACTACGCCACAGCGCAGTCGCTCATGTTCGACGGCAAGGCCGGCTTCTTCATGCAGGGCGAGTGGGAGATCAGCACCGCGCAGTCGATCAAGGGCCTGAACTTCGGCATGGCGCCGATCCCGCAGCTCTACGACAAGCCGGCGACCCAGGCGGACTCGCACACGTTCGTCCTGCCCAAGAAGGCCCGCACGCCGGAGCAGCGCAAGCAGCACATGCTCTTCATCAAGCAGATGCTCGAGCAGAGCCTGACCTGGGCCGAGGGTGGGCACGTGCCGGCCTACATCCCGACGTTCGACAGCTCCGCGTACAAGAAGCTCACGCCGCAGTCGAACTACGCGGCCGCAGCCGAGACCGCCGTGTTCGACGACGCCGCCTGGTACGGCGGATCCGGCTCGACGTTCGAGGGCACGGTGGGCGCTCAGCTCGCCCTCGTGCAGCAGGGCAGCTCGTCCCCCGCGCAGGCACTGCGCGCCATCAAGTCGCAGCTCGCGACCTACCTCAACACCCCGAGCCCCCTGTGACCCGGCACGCGACCGCCCGGCAGGACCACTCCGGGCAGACGACCACCGCGATCGCCGTGAACACCGCGCGAAAGGCACGATGACGTGACCACAGCACCTGTCCTCGACCGGCCGACCGACGCGGCCACCGCGCCGCGTCTCCGCCGGAACCGCTCCTACGGCTCCAGCGTGAACCGCGGCCAGGGCCGCAGCGGCTGGCTGTTCCTCGCCCCGTTCGGCCTGTTCTACGTGGCCTTCCTGCTCGGCCCGACGATCTGGATGATCGTCACGAGCTTCTTCAACACCTCGACCGTCCGCACCGGGCTCGGCAGCTTCGCCGGGTTCGCGAACTACGCCGAGATGCTCGGGCGCAGCGACTTCTGGTCGTCGCTCTGGCACACGCTGCAGTTCACGCTGTACACGACCCCGCCGCTCGTCATCCTGGCGTTCGTGTTCGCCGTGCTGACGAACCGGATGAACCGCGGGCAGTGGTTCTTCCGCCTGGCGTTCTTCCTGCCGTTCATCCTGCCGTCGGCGACGATCTCGCTGATCTGGGTGTTCATCTTCACGCCGAGCACCGGTCTGTGGGCGAGCCTGCAGTCGGCGATCGGCATGACGCCCGGCTCCGGCATGCTGTCGAGCCCGAACACGGCCATGATCGGTGTCGCGATCGCCACCGTGTGGTGGACCCTCGGCTTCAACTTCGTGCTCTACCTGGCCGGCCTGCAGGAGATCCCGCGCGAACTGTACGAGGCCGCCGCCGTCGACGGTGCGTCGAACTGGCAGCAGATCAAGTCGATCACGCTCCCCCTGCTCGGCCGCACCACGACGCTGGTCGTCCTGCTTCAGATCATCGCGAGCCTGAAGATCTTCGACCAGGTCTACCTGATGACGAACGGCGGGCCGGGCATCTCGACCCAGGTCTCGCTGCAGCTCATCACCGGCGTCGGCTTCACCGACAACCGACTCGGTGCCGCATCGGCCGCGTCGGTCCTCCTGTTCATCGTGATCGTGGCGATCGCGGTCATCCGGCAGCTCGTCGAGCGCGCTGCCGCCAAGCGAGAGATCGGGGCCTGACATGACCGCCACCGAGAGCATCACCACCACCGGCCGCAAACTCCGCACCGGCGTCTCCTCGGCCGCTCCCACGAGCGCCGCGAAGATCGGCGTCAGCGGTCGTGGCTTCACGATCGCGTCGGGGATCGTCCTGACGATCTTCGCGATCATCTGGCTCATCCCGAGCGTGTTCGCCCTGAAGACGTCGCTGTCGGAAAACGGCGTCGCCGCCCTCGGCGCGAACGCGATCCTGTCGAACTGGAACCCGACGCTGCACTCCTACTCGTCGCTGTTCCAGGCGGGCGACATCTGGAACTGGTACCTCGCCAGCGCCATCACGAGCGTCGTCACGGCGGCACTCACCGTGCTGTTCGCGTCGATGGCGGCGTTCGCGCTGTCGCGACTGGTGTTCCGCGGCCGCAACATCGCGTTCCTGCTCATCATCCTCGGGATCATGATCCCGACGCAGGTGCTGATCATCCCGATCTTCCAGGAGCTCAACGCGGTCGGCCTGCTCAACACCTACTGGTCGGTGATCTTCCCGCAGGTGCCAGCCGTGATCGCGGTGTTCATCTTCAAGCAGTTCTTCGACGGCATCCCGAAGGAGCTGGAAGAGGCGGCGCGCATCGACGGCGCCGGCATCTGGAAGGTCTACTGGTCGGTCATCCTGCCGCTGTCGCGTCCGGTGATCGCGGCCGTGACGATCCTGACCTTCGTCGGGGTGTGGAACAACCTGCTGCTGCCGCTGTTCGTGCTGTCCAACCCTGACCTCATGACGATCCCGGTCGGGCTCGCCACGGTCCAGGGCAGCTTCGGTCAGCGCTACGCCGACATCCAGGCCGGTGCGATCCTCGCGGCGCTGCCGCTGATCATCCTCTACCTGATCTTCCAGCGGCAGATCGTGGAGGGCGTGACGGGCTCGGGCCTCAAGGGCTGACGCCACCCCACCACGGACGGGAGGCCCGGTGCCAGCTGGCACCGGGCCTCCCGTCCGTCCGTTGGTCGCGTCGCGTGCGCGGCGCACCTGGTGCTTTCGGGCGTACCTGGGCGGAAGTTCTGGAGCGGTACGCCCGGAAGCACCAGGCATCGCGGGCGCCGGGGGAAGGATCGGGCGTACCTGGCGGAGTCGGGCATACCTGGCGGAATCGGGTATACCTGGGCGGAAGTTTTGTGGCGGTACGCCCGAAAGCACCAGGCATCGCGCCCGCCAGGGGAAGGACCGGGCGTACCGGGCCGAAGCGGGCATACCTGGCGGAACCGGGCATACCTGGGCAGAACGGGCGTACCTGGGCAGAAGTTCTGTAGCGGTACGCCCGGAAGCACCAGGCACCACGCGCGCTAGGGGAAGGACCGGGCGTACCTGGCCGAAGCGGGCATACCTGGGCAAAACGGGCGTACCGGGGCGGAAGTTCCGGGGGCGGTACGCGCGAAAGCACCAGGCACCGCGCGGGTCAGGCGGGGACGGAGACCTTCGTATCGTGCTTCCAGAACCCGGAGAACGTGATGCGCGACTTGGGCAGGCCCGCACGGTGCAGGTGGCGGCGGCCCTCCGTTGCGAGTCGCGACTCCCCCACGACGAACGCGTAACCCTGGTCGTCGGACGGCACGTGCCGCTGCAGCTCGGCGAGGGCGCCACTGCCCGGGACGGTGCCCGGCTGCCGGACGATCCAGGTCACCTGCACGCCGGCGGGGGCGTCGAGGTCGCGGATGTCGGCGGCGGTCGGGACCTCTTGGATGATGCGGCCGACGGTGTCGCGCGGCAACGAGGCGGCGATGCCGACGACGCCGGGTAGGCCGGTCTCCTCGGCGGCGACGACGACCTCGCTGGTGCCGGCGGGGACATCGAAGATGCAGCCCTGGTCGAGCATCGCGAGCTCCTCGCCGGGACGTGCGGCGCATGCCCAGATCGCGGCGCGGCCCTCGAGCTCGCCGCGGTGGTCCAGGTGCACGACGAAGTCGATGTCGAGCTCGGCGGTGCCGTCGGCGAGCAGGCGGTACGCGGCGACGGTGTAGTTCGCGCAGTGGGGGCGGATGTCCTCGGGGATGCCGAGGAACGTCGGCCACCACTTCTTGCCGTCCAGGTCGGGCATCCGGAAGGCGTCCTGGTCGGGGCGTCGGACGAACAGGCGGAACCAGTGGTCGAAGCCGAGGTAACCGAACTCGTGCAGGTCGTCCCCGGTGACGGTGACGCGCTGCATCGAGGGGGTCACCCGCTGGGTCCGGAGGACACGGGCGCGGAAGAGCCGGGGGTTCGTCGGCAGGAGCCGCGGGGTCTTCGCCATGAGGCAAGGCTAACCTAAGATGACTTCCGTGCCAGCCCCCAATCCCGTTCTGGCTTCCGGTCCGGAGGCCCCCGAACCCGTCGCGTCCAGCGCCCGAGACGGCGATGCGTCGCGCGCCGTCGGCGTCCACCGGACCGCGATGCGGCGGCGCACCGCGGTGATCGTCGGACTCGTCGTCGCCCTGGTGCTCGTCGCCGTGGCCAGCATGCTGCTCGGCAGCAACCGCATCGGTGTCGCCGAGGTGTGGGCGGGGCTCACACGCTCCGGGTCGAGCACCGACGAGGCGATCGTCTGGGGCTCCCGCATCCCGCGCACGCTGATCGGTGCTGCGGTCGGTGCGGCTCTCGGCATCGCCGGGCTGCTCATGCAGGGACACACCCGCAACCCGCTCGCCGACCCAGGCCTGTTCGGCGTCTCGTCGGGAGCGGGGCTCGCGGTGGTGCTCGGCGTCTACGTGTTCGGGGTGACGAGCACGAGCGCGACCGTCTGGTTCGCCCTGGTCGGGGCCCTGGTCGCCAGCGTCGTCGTCTTCTCGGTGACCATCGCCGGCAGCGGCACGGCCAGTCCGGTTCCGCTCGCCCTCGCCGGGGCCGCGGTCTCGGCGCTGCTCGCCGCCCTGACCTCCTTCGTCGTGCTGACCGACCAGGCCTCGCTCGACGCGTACCGGCTCTGGGTCGTCGGGTCGCTCGCCGCACGCCAGCTCGACATCCTCGGGGCGGTATGGCCGTTCCTGGCCGCCGGGCTCGTGCTCGCGGTGCTGAACGTCCGCGCCCTCGACGCCCTCGGGCTCGGGTCCGAGCTGGCGAAGGGGCTCGGCGAGAACGTGCTCGTCGCCCGGCTCGTCGGCCTGGGCGGGATCACGCTGCTCGCCGCCGGGGCGACCGCTGCTGCCGGCCCGATCGGCTTCGTCGGCCTGACCGTGCCGCACGTCGCCCGCGCGCTCGTCGGCACCGGACACCGCTGGACCCTGCCGGTCTCCGGCCTGGTCGGCGCCGCCCTCGTGCTGCTCGCCGACGTCATCGGTCGCCTGATCGGCGGGTTCTCCGAGGTCGAGGTCGGCATCGTGCTCGCCGTCATCGGTGGCCCCGTGTTCGTCGCCGTGGCCCGTCGCCGATCGCTGGTGTCGCTGTGAGCGGGGCAGCGGTGCGCAGCACCGGGAGCACGCCCGGCAGCACGCCCGGCAGCACGCCCGAGACCATCACGCCGGGCACGCCCGCCCCCGCCGCCCACACCCCCGGCCGCGCCGGCATCCGCATCGGCCCCGTCGGCCTCGCCTGGCGCCCGCGGGTGTTCTGGTACACCGTCGGATCGCTCGCCACCGTCCTGGTGCTCATCGTGATCGGGACGGCGGTCGGCTCGACGTGGATCGCTCCCGGGGTCGTCATCCGGTCCCTGCTCGGCCTGGAGTCCGGGCCGGACGCCTTCATCATCACCACCCTGCGCCTGCCCCGCGTGCTCACCGGCGCACTCGTCGGCCTGACGCTCGGGGTCGCCGGCGCGCTCACCCAGACCTTCACCCGCAACCCACTCGGCACCCCGGACATCATCGGTGTCACCGCGGGCGCGAGCGTCGGTGCGGTCGCGGCCATCGTCCTCGGCGGCGGGACGTACTCGGTGTCGTCCCTGGTGCTCGGGGGCGGGATCCCGGTGGCCGCGACGATCGGCGCCCTGGTCGCTGCGGTCCTGGTGTACGGCCTGGGCTGGCGCGGCGGCGTGCAGAGCTACCGGCTCGTGCTGGTCGGCATCGGCGTGAGCGCGACGCTCGACGCCGTGACCAGCTACCTGCTCGTCCGCGCGAAGATCACCGTCGCCACCGCGGCGTCGCAGTGGCTCGTCGGCAGCCTGTCGAGCACCTCGTGGGAGAGCGTCTGGCCGCTGCTCGTGGTGGCCGCCGTCGCGGTGCCGATCGCACTGGCGACGAGTGCGGCGCTCGGCATCGGGCAGCTCGGCGACGAGGTCGCGACGGGCGTCGGACTCGGCGTCCAGCGGCACCGGCTGCTCGTCATCGCGCTCGCGGTCGTGCTGACCGCCGCCGCCGTGGCCGCCGCGGGGCCGGTCGGCTTCGTCGCGTTCGTCGTGCCGCAGGTCGGGCTCCGGCTCGCCGGCACGAACCGGCCGCCGCTGCTGCTCGCCGGTGCCCTCGGCGCCGTGCTCGTGCTCGCCGCCGACCTGCTGTCCCGTTCCGCGTTCCCGTGGCAGGTGCCGGTCGGCATCATCACCACCGTGATCGGGGCGCCGTACCTGATCTGGCTCCTCGTCCGTCACCGCAAGGAGATGTCCCGATGACAGCACCGCACCAGAACCAGCACGAGCACCAGCACCAGCACGAGCACCAGCACCAGCACCAGCACCAGCACCAGCACCAGCACGACACCCCCGTCCTCGAAGCCACGGGCCTGTCCGTCGGCTACGACCGCCACCCCGTGCTGCGGGACCTGGACCTGCGCATCGAACGCGGCACCGTCACGACGTTCCTCGGTGCGAACGGCTGCGGCAAGTCGACGCTGCTCAAGGCGTTCGGCCGCGTGCTCAAGCCGCAGGCCGGCGAGGTCCTGCTCGACGGCACCCCGATCCGCAGGGAGCCGAACCGCCAGGTGGCCCGCAAGCTCGCGATCCTGCCGCAGTCCCCCGTCGCCCCCGCGGGCACCAGCGTGCTCGACCTGGTGATGCGCGGCCGGAACCCGCACCAGTCGTGGGCGAAGCCGTGGACCGCCGAGGACGCGGCCGTCGCCGAAGCGGCCATCGCCGCCACCGGTCTGACCGAGGTCGCACACCGTGACGTCACGAGCCTGTCCGGCGGGCAGCGTCAGCGCGCCTGGATCGCCATGGTCGTCGCGCAGCAGGCCCAGACACTCCTGCTCGACGAGCCGACGACCTACCTGGACCTCGCGCACCAGCTCGAGGTGCTGCGGCTCGTCCGGCGGCTGAACCGCGAGCAGGGTTCGACGATCGTGATGGTGCTGCACGACCTGTCGCTCGCGGCGCGGTACTCGGACCGGCTCGTGGTGCTGCACGACGGCGGGGTCGTCGCCGACGGCACACCCCACGACGTCCTCACCCCGGCACTGCTCGAGCACGCGTTCGGCCTGCACGCCCGGGTGTTCCCCGACCCGGTGACCGGTGCACCGATGATCGTGCCCGAGGCGGACGAGCACGACCCCGTCCCGAGTGCCCCGACCGAGCACACGGTCCCGAGTGCCCCGACCGAGCACACGGTCTCGACGAAAACCGAAGACGTGCTGGCGAGTGCCGCGAACTTAGGTTAGCCTCTCCTAACGTGAAGACCTCCCGACGTGGCCACCTGCGCGCCGCCCTCCTGACCTCCGTGACCGTCTCGGCACTCCTCCTGACCGGCTGCTCGAGCACCGGCAACTCGAACGACTCCGACTCCGACGGCGGCACCGCCGCGTCGAAGGCGTGGTCCTACGAGGACGCCACGGGCGCCACCGTGAAGGTCGACCACACGCCGAAGCGTGTCGTCGTGCTGAACGACATCGCCCTGTCGTTCATCGAGTACGGCCTGAAGCCCGTCGGCACCTTCGGGCAGCTGACGATGGCGAAGGACGCCCGCTTCGAGGGCCTGGACACCGACGGCATCACGCAGCTCGGCACCGCCTACGGCGACATCGACCTCGAGCAGCTCGCCGCGCTCAAGCCCGACCTCGTCGTCACCTCGGTCTACCCGACCGACGCCAAGGGCACGCTCGACACGAAGCAGCCCGGCTACGGCTTCAAGGACACGGCGCAGGAGAAGCAGATCGAGGCCATCGCGCCCGTCGTCCAGGTGAAGTGGGGCGGCAAGGGCGAGGACGTCATCGAGACGATCGCGGAACTGTCCGAGTCCCTCGGCGCGAAGGAGTCGACGGTCGACGCCGCCGAGGAGCGCTTCGACACCGCGGCCGACGAGCTCGAGAAGGTCTCGAAGGAGAAGGACCTGTCGGTCGTCTCGATGTACGCCGACGGTGACGGCGCCTACGTCACCCGCCCGACCGACGAGCCGTCGCTGCAGATGTACGCGTCGTACGGGGTCGACTTCGTCAACCCGAAGCCCGAGGGCTTCTACTGGGGCATCTACTCGTGGGAGAACGCCGGCCAGATCACCGGTGACGTGCTGCTGCTGTCGCAGCAGGGCTACCAGGTCGCCGATCTGGAGAAGCAGCCGACCTTCGCCGACAACGCCGCACTCGAGGCGGGCCAGGTCCACAGCTGGACGTTCCCGGCCCTCGACTACGCGTCGCAGGCCGACTACATGACCAAGCTCGCGGGGTGGCTCGAGGACAGCAAGAAGCTGTCCTAGGACCCACACCCACGGCGGCCTGGAGGCGCGGTGCCAGCTGGCACCGCGCCTCCAGGCCGTTCGTGGTTCCGTTCCGGTGGCGGGATCACCCGGACCGGAGGATCATCGGCCCATGGAGTACTCGACGGCGATGCTCACCGAGGAGACGTGGCCCGACTTCGCCGCGCTCGTGACCCGCAGCAACGGCGTGTGGGGCGGGTGCTGGTGCATCGGTTTCCACCCGGACGGCCCACGCGGGACGCCCGACCCGACGGTGTCCCACCAGGAGGCGAAGCACCGACACGTGCGGAACGGCACGAACCACCAGGTGCTCGTCTACGCCGACGGCACGGCGGTCGGCTGGTGCCAGTTCGGGCGGCCGGTCGAGCTGCCGACGATCCTGAACCCCGGTGCCTACGCCCGCGAGGCCGGCACCTCGCCGGACTGGCGGATCGGCTGCGTGTTCGTCGAGTCCCGACACCGCGGCCAGGGGGTCGCACGCGCCGCGGTCACGACCGCGCTCGACCAGATCCGACGGGCGGGCGGCGGGACGGTCGAGGCCTACCCGGAGCAGACGGTCGAGCGGAAGCCGCAGCGCGGGGCCTACCTGCACACCGGACCGGAAGAACTGTTCACGCAGTTCGGGTTCGTGCGCGACCGCCGCATCGCGAAGTGGCGGTGGGTGATGCGCACGACCGTGTGACCGGCGTGCCCGCTCGACGCCGCACTGCCAGCCCGGCGCGCGTACCGTGGGCGCTGTGACACGCACCGCTCCGGTACGACCGCATCGCCTCGCCCTCATCGGCGCCGCCGTGGCCCTGGTGATCGGGGTCGGACTGCTCTTCACCCCCTGGGACGGGCCGGTCATCGTGCTCGCCTGGGCGCTCATCGTCGCCGCGGTCGTCCTCGGCGCCGTCACGCTGTTCCTGGTGCGGGCACCCCGCAGCTAGACCGCGAGCCCCGGCTGGCGCGACGGCGCAGCGCAAGCGTTCCGTCAGCTGCGCCGCCGCGCGCCCGCGGACCGTGGTGGGTTCGCGCGCAGGTGCTCCGCCGCTCCCCCGAGGATCCGCGCGAGGTCGTCGACGTCCGCGTCCGACATCGACGCGAACAGCAGGGTGTGCAGCGCCTCGATGTGACCGGGGAAGACGGCTGCGAGGACGTCACGACCGCCCCGGGTGATCGTCACGACCGTGCTGCGTTCGTCGTCGGGCGAGGGCCCGCGGGTGACCAGCCCACGCTGCTCGAGCAGTTGCGCCTGGTACGTCAAACCGCTGCGGCTGTAGACGACCCCGTCGGCGAGGTCGGTCATGCGCTGCTGCCCGCCCGGTGCGTCACCGAGCCGGGCGAGCAGCTGGAACTGCACGTAGCTCAGGCCGCCCACGTCGCGCAGCTGCCGCTCGACCGCGTGGCGCAGCAAGCTGCTCACCTCGGTGAAGGCGAAGTACGCCCCGAGCTGCGTCGGGGTCAGGGAGTTCGGCGCATCCGTCACGGAACCCATCCTACCTGTTGCTTCGAGTTCGAAGCAGTGCTAGCGTCATCGTCAGTTGCTTCGAACTCGAAGCACAACGAGCAACACCGACGAAGGGCACGATCATGCAGGCAGTACGGTTCCACGAGGTCGGCGGTCCCGAGGTGCTCCGCACCGAGGACGACGAGCAGCCCACCCCGGGTGCCGGGCAGGTGCGACTCCGCGTCGCCGCCTCGGCGTTCAACGCGGCGGACAACGGGATGCGGGGCGGGTTCCTGCCGATCCCGGTCCAGCTGCCGCACGTCCCCGGCTACGACGTGTCCGGCACCGTCGATGCGCTCGGCGACGGTGTCGAGGGGATCGCGATCGGGGACGCCGTCATCGCGTTCCTGCCGATGGAACTCGACGGCGGGGCGGCCGAGTACGTCATCGCCCCGGCGGACGCGGTGGTCGCCGCACCGACGAGCATCCCGCTGGCCGACGCGGCAGCACTGCCCTCGGTGGCACTCACCGCGTGGCAGGCCCTGTTCGACGACGGTCGGCTCGAGGCGGGCCAGCGGGTCCTCGTGATGGGCGCCGGCGGTGTCGTCGGGAAGTACGCGATCCAGCTCGCCGTCCGCGCCGGGGTCCACGTCATCGCGACGGCGAGCCCGCGCAGCATCGAGGCCGTCCGGGCGGCCGGCGCCCACGAGGTGATCGACCACACCACCACCGACGTCCGCGCCGCCGTGACGGAGCCGGTCGACGTGCTGCTCAACCTCGCCCCGATCGACCCGCAGGACTTCGCGGCACTGGTCGACGTCGTGCGCGACGGCGGCGCGGTCGTCAGCACCACGGCGTTCATGGCCACACCGGGCGACGAGTCCCGCGGGGTCCGGGCGGCGACGGTGTTCGTCCTGCGCAACCGAGAACGCCTGGCGGAGCTGGTGTCCCTGGTCGACGCCGGGGCGCTCACGGTCGAGGTCACCCGGCGCATCCCGCTGACGGAACTGCCGTCGCTGCACGCCGAGGCGGCCGCGGGACGGATCAGCGGCAAGGTCGTGGTCCTGGCCGGGTGACCGCCGCACGACCCCGCCGCACCAGCACCACCCGCAGCACCGCCGGATACGCTCGGCGCATGACGGACCAGGGGTGGCACGAGGACGTGCTCGGAGCACCGTACGAACGGCTCGAACTGCCGCTCGGCACCGACTCCGAGGGCCCCGTCGTCGCCACCCTGGTCCGCCGCCGGCACACCCCGACGGACCTGCTGCTGCACGGTCGCGGGCCCCTGCACGGGGTCGACGTGCTCTACGTGCACGGCTGGTCGGACTACTTCTTCCAGGTCGAGCTCGCCGAACGCCTCGAGCGGCTCGGTGCCCGGTTCCACGCGCTGGACCTGCGGAAGTACGGTCGGAGCCTGCGCCCCCACCAGACCCCGGGCATGGTCGACGACCTGGCGGTGTACGACGAGGACATCGCCGCAGCGCTCGACGCGATCTCGGCCGAGCACCCCGGCTCGGACCGCCGCCGGCTCGTCCCGATGGGCCACTCCACAGGCGGCCTGACCCTGTCTCTCTGGACCGCTCGGCACCCGGAGCTCGTGCACGGCCTCGTGCTGAACAGCCCCTGGCTCGAGTTCCAGGCCACCGCGGTCGGCCGGGCCATCGTCGCACCGGTCATCAAGCTCGGTGCCCGTCGGAACCCCCTCGCTCCCATGCCCGCCGTCGACCCCGGCTTCTACACCCGCACCGTCTCGGCCGAGGGCGAGGGGTCGTGGACCTACGAGCAGAAGTGGCGGCCGGAGCGCGGGTTCCCCCTGCACCCCGGTTGGCTCGCCGCGGTCTTCGACGGCCAGGCACAGGTCGAGAAGGGCCTCGGCATCGGGGTCCCGACCCTGGTGATGCTGAGCGACAAGAGCATGCTCCAGCCGCGGTGGGACCCCGGGATGGCGCGGGCCGACGTCGCCCTGAACGTCGACACGGTGGCGCACCGCTCGCTCTCCCTCGGCGAAGAGGTGACGGTCCGCCGGCTCGAAGGCGCCCTGCACGACGTCGTGCTGTCCGCGCCGGAGGTGCGGGAACGGGCGTACGACGCCATCGGGCGCTGGGCGACCACGCTCCGCTAGTCCCGCGACGCTGGCGACTCAGTCGGTCAAACCGGCGACCGCGGCACGGGTCGCCGCGGCGACGAGCGCGTCCGACGGCTCCGCGTCGGGATCGGCCCGGCTCGTCATCACCACGAGCACGATGGGTGCCCGCCCCGGCGGCGTCACGATCGCGATGTCGTTCCGCACCCCGTAGGACGCCGTGCCGGTCTTGTCGGCGACCCGCCACGACGGGTCCACCCCGGCACGGATCGTCGCGTCGCCGGTCATGTTGCCGAGCATCGCCTCGCGGAGCACCCGCCGGTCGGCGGCGTCGAGGGCGTCCCCGAGCAGCACGGTCCGGAGGTCCGCCGCGAACCGTTCCGGCGTCGTCGTGTCCCGCCGGTCGCCCGGGGTCGCCTCGTTCAGGTCGGGTTCGACCCGGTCGACATGCGTCGTCCGGTCCCCGACGCCGCGGAGCCACCGCTCGACGGCGTCCGGCCCGCCGAGCCGCTCCACCAGCAGGTTCGCCGCGGTGTTGTCGCTGGAGCGGAGCGCAGCGTCGATGAGCTCGCGCACCGTCATCCCGGTGTCGACGTGCTCGCTCGTCACGGGCGCGTACTCGAGCAGGTCGCCGCGGTCGTAGTGCACGACGGCCGCCAGGTCGGCGTCGGACGAGGCGTCGAGGACCGCCGCCGCGATGAACACCTTGATCGTCGACGCGAACGCGAACCGCTCCCCCGCGCGGTGCGCGATCGTCCGACCGTTCCCGGTGTCGACGGCGACGACCCCGAGCCGTGCGTCGTACCGCTGCTCCAGCGCCGCGAAGACCCGGGCGGTGGCCGGGTCGGTCGACGGCGCCACGGACTCGGAAGCCGACCCAGAACCAGAAGCCGTTGCAGAAGCCGACGCCGACGACGTCGGCCCGGTCGTCGCCCCACCCGGGCCGCCGGAGCACCCCACCAGCCCGCCCAGCACCAGGGCCGTCAGGGCCGCGGTCGTCGTCTTCGTCCCACCTCGCACGCCCCGAGCCTGCCCGATGACCGTGCAACTACCCTGAGCGGCATGCCAGCTCCCGCCGTCCGACTCACCCGCCTGGACCCCGCCGGCGCCGACCGCCAGGAGTTGCTCGCGTTCCTGACCTCCGAGGAGTTCCCGTTCCACGTCCGACGCCACATCAGCGCGGCCGACGCGGCGAGCGCCGTCGACTCCGGTGCCTACCGCGACGACGAGCACGACACCTCCTGGCTCGACCACGACGACCACGGCCGCATCGGTCTGGTCCGCCTCGAGGACCTGGCCGACCCCGTCCCCCTGTTCGACCTGCGCCTGGCCGGTCGGTTCCGGGGTCGGGGCCTCGGGGTCCCCGCCCTGCGTGCGGTGACCGACCACGTGTTCCGGACGATGCCTGCGATCACCCGCTTCGAGGGGCAGACCCGCGAGGACAACACCGCCATGCGACGGGTCTTCGTCCGCGCCGGGTGGGTGCAGGAGGCCCACTACCGCGAGGCGTGGCCCGTCGACGGCGGCCCGGCCGTCGGGTCGGTCGGCTACGGCGTGCTGCGCCGCGACTGGGAGACGGGCGAGACCACCCCGGTGCCGTGGGACGACGTCGCGCAGTGAGCGGCTGACGGTTCTGGTTCACGATCCTCGGGGTTCGCGAACCGGAACCGTCAGCGCGCGGACACGAACCGCCGTCCCACGCCCGTCACGCGGGCAGCAGGCGGACGGGAGGCCCGTGGCGGCGCCGCCACGGGCCTCCCGTCCGTATGTCGGTCGCGTCTCAGGACCGCGACAGGCGCGTAACGGTGGCGTGCGCGCCGTCCGCGATGAGCCCATCCAGGGCGTCGCGGTACGCGGCGACGAACCGTTCGTCGTCGACCAGGTCGCCGAAGACCTGGCGGTTCGCGATGAAGGCGAGACGGTCCTCGCGCTGGGTCAGGGCGATGCGGTGCAGGGGTTCGGCGAGCCGGTCGACGATCTCGATGGGCTCACCGGCCTCGTCCGTGCCCTCGTCGTAGCGGGCCCACGACGCGACGATGCCGGCGGACAGCGTGACGGGCCGACCGGTGGCCAGGTTCTCGCGCACGACGGGGAGCAGCCACTTCGGGATCCGGTCGCTCGACTCGGCGCAGAGCCGGGCGAGGGTATCGCGCACCTCGGGGTTCTGGAAGCGCTCGATCAGGGTCGACTTGTAGTCCTCGAGGTCGATGCCGGGGACCGGGTGCAGCGTCGGCGTGCTCTCTTCGTCCATGTAGCGGCGCAGGAAGGTCGCGATGGCCGGGTCCTGCGTGGCCTCGTGCGCGTAGCGGTACCCGGACAGGTACCCGAAGTAGCAGAGCCCCTGGTGGCTGGCGTTGAGCAGCCGGAGCTTCATGAGTTCGTACGGCTCGACGTCATCGACGAGCTGGACGTCGGCGTCCTCGTAGGGCGGGCGGCCGGCGGGGTGGTCGTCCTCGAGCACCCACTGGAAGAACGGTTCGGCGACGACGGGCCAGGCGTCGTCGATGCCGAGCTCGTCGCGGACCCAGGCGCGGTCCTCGTCGGCGGTGACCGGGGTGATGCGGTCGACCATCGAGTTCGGGAACGCCACGTGCTCGTCCATCCAGTCCGCGAAGGCCGGGTCCTGCAGCCGGGCGTAGGCGGTGAACATCGACCGCGCGACGTGCCCGTTGCCCTGGATGTTGTCGCAGGACATCACGGTGAACGGGTCGAGGCCGCGGTCCCGTCGGCGACGCAGCGCCTCGACCACCAGGCCGAACACCGAGCGGGGCGGGCCGTCGCCGCGCAGGTCGGCCGCGACGCCGGGCTCGTCGGCGACGAACTCGCCGGTGACGTGGTCGAAGTTGTAGCCACCCTCGGTGATGGTCAGGCTGACGATCCTGGTGTCCGGGTGCGCCATCTTCTCGACGACGGCGTCCGGGTCGTCGACGGCGAGCAGGTACTCGACGATGCTGCCGATGACACGGGACTCGCGGGTGCCGTCCGGGTGCTTGAGGACGAGCGTGTACAGGCCGCCCTGCTCGGCCATCGCGGTCGCCATCCGACGGTCCTGCTCGAGCACGCCGACGCCGCAGATGCCGTACTCGCGGGCTTCGCCACGCTGCAGGAGCCGGTCGATCACCATCGCCTGGTGCGCGCGGTGGAACCCGCCGACGCCGAAGTGGACGATGCCGGCGGTGATGCCGTCGCGGTCGTAGGTGGGCACGACGACACCGCTCGCGGCGATCTCGTCGAGGGTCTCCGGGGACAGGCGGACGGGCATCGGGTACTCCTTCGTACGGCGGCGGATCCGCGGGCGGTGGCGCGGCGGTTCGTCCGTCCAGTCTGGCACCCGACACCTCCGACAGAACAACGGTGCAGCACGGGCGTTCTGCACCGGGGGACGAACCTGGGGATGCACTCAACCTCGTTGCACCGAGTGCATCGATGCACCTAGTGTTCGATCTCGTGACCGTCGCGACCGACCGCCGTGCTGCCCTCAAGGCGAAGCACCGCGCGGCGATCCTGCAGGCCGCTCGCGACCTGATCGACGAGCGCGGCGGCCGCGACTTCAGCGTGGACGACCTCGCCGCCCGGGCCGACATCGCCCGGCGCACCGTCTTCAACCACTTCGCCTCGCTCGACGAGGTCCTGCTGGCCGTGTGCGAACAGGAGCTGTCCGTCATCATCGACCGGTTCCTCGCCGACATGGCCCGGACCCCGGTGGGCGACGGCAGCCGGGCGTCGATGTTCGACGAGCTCGAGTCCGCCGCCCGCGGCGCCGACCTGGCTCCGGCGATCGCCAGCATGTACCGGATCCTCGGCGACCCCGGCAAGGACGACCCGAAGGCCGCGGTCCTGACCCAGACGGCGTTCTCGCGTGTGACCGAACGGCTCCGGCACGAGGTCGCCCGGCGCTACCCGGCCGCCGACCCCCTCGACGCCGCGCTGCTCGTCGAGTCGCTCATGAGCGGCATCGTCGTCATCGCGGAGCACTGGCTGGCGACGTCCGGCCCCGAGCTCGACCAACCGGCGCTCGACGCGTGGGACGACCTGCTCGCACGACTCGTGCACAGTGTCCGCAGCGGCTACATGGCCGACGACTGACACCGCCCCACCTCCTCATCCCCCAGGGGTCCACCGGCGCACCCCGCACCACCAGCACCTGACAACGAAAGGACCGCAGGCAACCGCATGGCCGGTCTCCTCTACCGTCTCGGACGGTTCTCCGCACGACGCCACTGGCTCGTGATCATCACCTGGGTCGCGATCATGGCCGTCGCGGGCGTCACGTACACGCTCTTCGCCGGCACGATCTCGTCGTCGATCACGATCCCGAACACCAAGACCAGTCAGGTGCAGGACCAGCTCGCCGACAAGTTCCCGTCGGCGAACGGCGGCAACGGCACGATCGTCTTCGAGACGAAGGACGGCAAGGCGTTCTCGTCGTCGCAGCAGTCCGAGATCGACGACTTCCTGACCGGCCTCGAGGAGCTCGACGGCGTCAAGGGCACGACGAGCGGCTTCGACACCCAGCAGCAGCTCGACGACCAGCGGCAGAAGATCGTCGACGGGCGTGACCAGATCGAGTCCGGTCGCGCGGAGATCGAGACCGGCCAGCAGCAGCTCGACGCGCAGAAGGCGCAGCTCGAGTCCGGCAAGCAGCAGATCGCGGACGCCCAGGCAAAGCTCGACGCGCAGAAGGCCCAGGCACAGGCAGCCGGCGGCGCAGCGGTCCCCGCTGCCCAGGCCCAGGCTGCGGCCGCCCAGCTCCAGCAGGCGCAGGCGCAGATCGACGCCCAGCAGGCCCAGATCGACGCCGGTGAGCAGCAGCTCGCCGACGCCCAGAAGACGATCGACACGAACAAGCAGAAGCTCGACGACAACGAGCAGGAGCTCGAACAGGGCTCGGACCTGCTCGACCTGTCGAAGGACATCCGCTTCGTGTCGGACAACGGCAGCGCAGCGATCGGCACCGTGCAGTTCACGAAGTCGACCTACGAGGTCCCCGCGGACACGAAGACCGCCATCGCGGACGACGCCGAGTCGGCCGACATCCAGGGCGTCAACGTGTACGTCTCGAACGACATCGCACAGGGTGTGCCGTCGATCCTCGGCCCGGGTGAGATCGGCGGTGTCATCATCGCCGCGATCGTGCTGCTCCTGATGCTCCGCACGGTCATCGGCGCCGCGGTCCCGCTCGTCAGCGCCGTCCTCGGCGTCGGCGTCGCCTCGCTCACCGCCCTGTCGTTCTCGAGCGTCGTCGAGTTCATCTCGGTCACGCCGGTGCTGGGGGTGATGCTGGGCCTGGCGGTCGGCATCGACTACTCGCTGTTCATCCTGAACCGGCACCGCACCCAGCTGAAGCAGGGCATGCAGGTGCACGAGTCGATCGGGCTCGCGAACGGCACCTCGGGCAACGCCGTGGTGTTCGCCGGTGCGACGGTCATCGTCGCGCTGCTCGCGCTGAACATCACCGGCATCCCGTTCCTCGGCCTGATGGGCACGGTCGGTGCTGTCGCGGTGCTCTTCGCGATCCTCATCGCGACCTCGTTCACCCCGGCCCTGCTGTCGCTCATCGGCATGCGGATCCTGCGGAAGAAGGAGCGCGCGAAGATCGGCAACACCGACTCCACGCGGATCCCGAACAAGCCGATGTCGAGCTGGCGCGCGGTCATCACGCTCGTCCTCGGTGTCGCGGTGCTGGGCACCATCGCCCTGCCCGCGACGCAGATGCGCCTCGGCCTGCCGAGCGGTTCGTCCGAGGCCGTCGAGTCGAGCCAGTACAAGGCGTACAAGACGCTCGAGAAGGAGTTCGGCGCCGGTCAGAACGGCCCGCTGCTCGTCGTGGCGACCCTGCCGGAGTCGATCAGCAAGAGCGACGTCACCGCGACCGAGGTCACCATCGGCCAGGCGATCGCGAAGAACGACGACGTCAAGGCCGTCCTGCCCATCGGCGCCTCGAAGGACCGCGACATCATCGCGTTCCAGGTGAAGCCCGCCGGCGGCCCGGACAGCATCTCCACCGAGGACGTCGTGAAGGACCTGCGCGAGCAGACGGTCTCCACCGACGACGGCAAGGTCACCCTCGGCGTCGCCGGCAACGCGTCGGCGAACATCGACGTGTCCGAGAAGCTCTCGAACGTGCTGCCGCTCTACCTCGTGGTGGTCGTCGGGCTGTCGCTGATCATCCTGATCATCGTGTTCCGGTCGTTCCTCGTGCCGATCACCGCCACCGCCGGGTTCATCCTGTCCGTCCTGGCCTCGTTCGGTGGTCTGACCGCGATCTACCAGTTCGGCTGGCTCGGCTCGGTCTTCGGTGTGCACGACCCGGCACCGATCCTGAGCTTCCTGCCCATCATCGAGATCGGGATCCTGTTCGGTCTGGCGATGGACTACCAGCTGTTCCTGGTGTCCGGCATGCGTGAGGCCTACGCCCACGGTGCGAGCGCGAAGGTGGCCGTCCAGCGCGGTCTGCACGCGGGTCGCGCGGTGGTCACGGCGGCGGCGATCATCATGATCTCCGTGTTCGCGGGCTTCATCTTCTCGGACTCGTCCACCATCAAGCCGATCGGCTTCGGGCTGGCGTTCGGTGTGCTGATCGACGCCTTCGTCGTCCGCATGCTGCTCATCCCGTCGGCGATGCACCTGCTCGGCAAGAGCGCCTGGTGGTTCCCGAAGTGGCTCGACCGCATGGTGCCCGACGTCGACGTGGAGGGCGCGAAGCTCGAGCGCACCCACCCGGTCGCCGGCCACGAGGACACGCACACCGGCACCCACGCGCTCCCCGTGGAGCCGGACGCGACCACGCACGACTCGGGGCACCCGCCCGCGCACCGCGCGTAGTCGACGCACCAGCGCCACCACCCTGGAGGCCCGGTGCCGGTCCACGAGACCGGCACCGGGCCTCCAGGCCGTTGCGCCCACCGCCCCGGGGCGGTGCCCCTCCCGCATACGCATGTTCCGACGTTCCACGCGTTGATCGACGGGTGGAATGTCGGAAGATGCACACGCATCGAAGCGTCGCACCCACTCGGCGCACGCCACTTCGTGCACGAACGAAGTACCCTGGGGCGCATGACCCAGACCGCACCGGACCCGCTCGCGCTCGACCGGCAGCTCTGCTTCGCACTCGCGGCGACGAGCCGCAGCGTCATCGGGCTGTACCGCGACCTGCTCGAACCGATGGGGCTGACGCACCCGCAGTACCTCGTGATGCTCGCCCTGTGGGAGCGGGACCCGCGGTCGGTGCGCGAGATCGCCGGCGAGCTGCGACTCGACTCGGCGACGCTGAGCCCGCTGCTCAAGCGGCTCGAGGCCTCCGGCTACGTCCGCCGCACCCGCAGCGCCGCCGACGAACGCCAGCTCGAGGTCTCCCTGACGACTGCTGGGCACGCCCTGCGCGACCGAGCCCAGGCGGTGCCGCTCGCCGTCGCCGACCGGCTCGGGTGGCCACTCGCCCGGCTCGAGTCCCTGAAGGACGAGCTGACCGAGCTGCTGGAGCGCGTCGACCAGGTGTGATCCGTGGCCATCGGTGCCATAATGGTTCGTGCACGAACGAAAGGATGCACCGTGGGACGCTTCGGCCAGTGGTACGAACGGTGGAACACGACGCTCATCGACAAGATGGGCCCCTCGCAGATCGGCGCCGGTCGCCCCGAGGGCATCGACGACCGGACGATCGACCGGGGGTGCCCCCTGTGCGGCAAGCCCCTCTCCCAGCACCAGGTGATCCGGCCCGAGGGCCAGGTCCGCTCGTCGACGCTGGTGTGCCCGCGCGACTGACCGCACTGCCTGAAGAAGTGCTCCGAGGTGGAATTGCATCGGACAACTCGTCGTTCGCCCTGAGGTGAAGCTCTTCGAACCCGCCTCCATCGGCGCCCTGTCCCTGTCGAACCGCGTCGTCATGGCCCCGCTCACGCGCACCCGCGCCGGCGAGCACGGCGTCCCGAACGACCTGCTCGTCGAGCACTACCGACAGCGCGCCGGCCTCGGCATGATCATCACCGAGGGCACCTGGCCCGTGCAGGAGGGCCGCTCCTACCCGGGGCAGCCCGGCATCGAGACCGACGACCAGATCGCCGGTTGGCGCCGCGTGACCGACGCCGTGCACGCCGCCGGCGGCACGATCGTCATGCAGCTCATGCACGGCGGCCGCGTCTCGCACACCGACATCTCGCAGACCCCGCGCATCGTCGCCCCGTCCGCCATCGCCGCCCCCGGGCAGACGCACCTGGCCGACGGCTCGAAGGCCGACATGCCCGTCCCGCACGAACTGACCACCGCCGAGGTGCAGGAGGCGGTGCAGGGCTTCGTGCAGGCCGCCCGCAACGCGATCGCCGCCGGGCTCGACGGTGTCGAGGTCCACGGCGCCAACGGTTACCTGGTGCACGAGTTCATGTCGCCGGTGTCGAACACCCGCACCGACCAGTACGGCGGCTCCCCCGAGAACCGCGCGCGCTTCGCGATCGAGGTCACCACCGCCATCGCCGAGGCCATCGGCGCCGACCGCACCGGCATCCGCCTGTCGCCCGAGCACGGGATCCAGGGCGTCATCGAGGACGACGCCGACGACGTCCGCGCCACCTACACCGCCGTCGCCGAGGGCCTCGCGCCGCTGGGGCTCGCCTTCGTCGACGTCCTGCACGCCGAGCCGACCGGCGACCTGGTGCAGCACGTCCGCCGCACCGCGGCCGCGCCGTTCATCGTGAACTCGGGCTTCTCGTCGCTCACCACCCGCGACGAGGCCATCGCGATCGTCGAGGGCGACCACGCCGACGCCGTCGCGGTGGGCCGCGCCGCGATCGCCAACCCGGACCTCGCGCACCGCTGGGAGCACGACGCCGAGCTCAACGAGCCCCGTCCGGAGCTCTTCTACGGCGCGACCGCCGAGGGCTACACCGACTACCCGTCGCTGGCCGAGGCGCGCGCGACCGTCGCGTAGTCGACGCACCGACAGATCGGACGGGAGGCCCGTGGCGACACCGCCACGGGCCTCCCGTCGGTCGTGCGGGACCGAGCGCTTCACCGGACGCGCCCAGCTCGGCGTAGCGCAGGGCGCTGTGGCACCGCTCTTCACGTCCTTCGGCATCGCCGGTGCGTCGGAGGTCGTCGCGGCCGCGGAACCGTACTCCCCCGCCACTTCGTGAGCAGGAACGGAGTCGCACGGACGTGACGCGACGCACGGGCCCGGACCCGCAGCCGTGCAACGACGAAGGGCCCCGGTGGAATCCACCGGGGCCCTTCGTCGTTCTGCTTGCCTGTGCGCTCGAAGGGACTCGAACCCCCAACCTTCTGATCCGTAGTCAGATGCTCTATCCATTGAGCTACGAGCGCGTGGCCTTGCGGCCGTGGAAGACTCTACAACAGGTGCGGCCCGGGCGCCAATCGAGGCGCTCCGGCCCCCGTGCTCGGCGTGTCGCGAGCGGTCTCCGACGGCCGCACCGTCACAGCGCCGCGGGCTCCTCGTCGAACACCTCGGCCAGGAACACCCGGAGCGCCTGCCACGATCGGCGGCCGGCACGCTCCTGGTACTGCGCGCCGTGGTCCGGGGCGTCGGTGCCGGGCACCGCGAACGCGTGCATCGCGCCGGAGTACGTCACGACCTGCCAGTCGACGTCCGGCGCAGCCCGCATCTCGTCCTGCCACGCGTGCACGGCATCGTCCGGCACGACGGGGTCGGCGCCCCCGGTGAGGACGAGCAGCTTCGCCCGGATGTCCGCGGCGTCCGAGGGGTCGTGTGCGATGAGGCCGCCGTGGAACGCCACGGCACCGACCAGGTCGGCCCCGGTCCGTGCGAGTTCGAGTGCGGTCGAGCCGCCGAAGCAGTACCCCATCACGACGACGCGGGCGGGGTCGACGTCCGGGTCGGCGAGCAGTCGCTCGAGCCCGGCGGTGGCGCGGGCCCGCAGCAGCGGCAGGTCCCGGTAGAAACCGCCGGCGACCTGCGCCGCGGTGTCGTCACCTGGGCGGATGCCCGCACCGTAGACGTCCGCGCCGAAGGCGACGTAGCCGAGTCGGGCGAGCATCGTCACCCGGGCCTCGACGTGCTCGTTCACGCCGTGCCAGTCGTGCACGACGAGGACGGCCGGACGACGGCCCGCGATCGCGGCGTCCTTCGCGAGCACACCGAGCAGTTCGGTGCCCTCGTGGTCGTAGGAGACGTCGTCGACACGGATGTCGGCGCCGGCGGGTTCGGGAACGGTCTGCAGGACGTCGTCGGTGGTGTTCACGTCGCCCGACGCTACGCCGCCGCTCGGGCTCAGGCCTCGATGTTGTCCCAGCCGTCGGGGCCGACGGACCCGGCGGCGTACTCGTCGAGGGGTGCCCCGCCGGCCTTCCACGCGTCGAGGAACGGCCCGACGACCTTCCAGCCCTGCACGGCGCTGTCGCCGCGGACCGACAGCGTGGCGTCGCCCTCGAGCACGCCGGCCAGCACCTCGCCGTAGGCACTCAGGCGCCCGGGGTTGAAGGTCACCTCGAGGCTCGTGTGGTCGATCGTGTACGGGTCGCCGGCACCGTTGACGTTGAGCTCGAGCTGCATCTCGTCCGGGGCGATCCAGATGCGCAGCCGGTCGGGCAGCTCGGTGCCGGTGAGCCCCTCGGGCACGTGCGGGGAGTCCTTGAACGTGATGACGATCTCGCGGCGCTGCGCGGCGAGCGCCTTGCCGGACCGCAGGGTGAACGGGACGCCGGCCCAGCGCCAGTTCGCGATCTCCAGGGTGAGCTGGGCGAGGGTCTCGGTTCCGAGCGACGGGTCCACGCCGTCCTCGTCGACGTACGACGGCAGCTGGCGGTCCCCGACGGTGCCGGCGGTGTACCGGGCGCGCTTGCCCGCGGTGACGACGTCGCCGCCCCACGGCCGGACGGCCCGCAGCACGAGCTCCTTCTGGGTGCGGAGGTCGTCGGCCTTGATCGAGGCGGGGGCCTCCATCGCGACGACGGCCATCACCTGCAGCAGGTGGCTCTGGATCATGTCGGTGAGCGCCCCGGCCTTGTCGTAGTAGCGCGCCCGGCCCTCGAGCCCGAGGGTCTCGTCGTAGACGATGTCGACGCGCTCGACGTGCTGCGACGACAGCAGCGGTTCGATGATGCGGTTGGCGAAGCGCAGCCCGAGCAGGTTGAGCACGGTGGAGCGGCCGAGGAAGTGGTCGACGCGGTGGATGCGCTCCTCGGGGATGAACGAGTGCAGCAGGTCGTTGAGGTGCGAGGCGCTGTCGGCGTCGGTGCCGAACGGCTTCTCGAGCGCCAGGCGGGTGCCGGCGGGCAGGTCGAGGTGGGCGAGCTGCTCGCAGCTCTTCTCGGTGACCGCCGGCGGCAGTGCGAAGTAGATCGCCGGGTCGTGGTCGCACGCGGCGAGCAGTGCCCGCAGGTCGTCCGGGTCCGTGACGTCGGCCTTCCGGTAGGTCGAGGCGTCGACCACGGCCTGCAGTCGGTCCGGCAGCGACGTCTCGCCCGAGGCGCCCTCGTCCTCCTCGTTCTTCGACGCCTGCGCGTTCTCGAAGGACTCGCGCACCTGCGCCTTCCAGTCGGCGTCGGACAGGTCCTCGACACCGGCCCCGACGAGCTGGACGTCCCAGTCGTCCTTCACCTGGAGCAGGGTGGCGAGGCCGGGCAGGAGCAGGCGCTTGGACAGGTCGCCGCTGGCGCCGAGGATGAGCAGGCTGGTCTGGAGGCTCGACATGCACCAGACCGTACTCACCGTCCCCCGGGGACGGCCGGGCCGCTACGGTGGTGTCAGTCCGGCGCGAGGGAGCACCATGAGCAGTGGGTACGAAGGGCGACGCCTCCGTGTCGCCGTGGTCGGGACGGGCATGATCGCCGGGGTCCACGCCCGGGCGGCCCGGGCCTCCGGTGCCGAGGTGCTCGGTGTCCTCGGCCGGAACGCCGCCCGGTCGGAGCAGGTGGCGGCGCAGCTCGACCTGCCCCGCGGCTACGCCTCCCTCGACGAGGTGATCGCCGACGCCCCCGATGTCGTGCACGTCTGCACCCCGAACGACCAGCACCACCCGCAGGCGCTCGCGGTGATCGCGGCCGGCATCAACGTGGTGTGCGAGAAGCCCCTGGCGATCGACCCCGCCCGGGCCGCTGAACTCGTCGCCGCCGCTGCCGAGGCCGGTGTCGTGGCCACGGTGCCGTTCGTGTACCGGTACCACCCGATGGTCCGCGAGATCCGGGCGCGCATCGCCGACGGGGAGCTCGGCCGGCTGCTCGCGGTGCACGGCCACTACCTGCAGGACTGGATGCTCGACGAGGACGCCTCGAGCTGGCGGGTCGACCCGACCTCGAGCGGGCTGTCCCGCGCGTTCGCGGACATCGGCTCGCACTGGTGCGACCTGGTCGAGTTCGTGACGGGGGAACGCTTCGCCTCGGTGTCCGCGGCGACCGACATCGTCTACCCGACCCGGCCGGCGGCGTCCGGTCCGTCGTTCTCCGGATCCCCGGACCCGGACCCGGTGGCCGACGCGGCCGAGCGCGCCGAGGTCACCACCGAGGACACCGCGGTCGCGACGTTCCGCACCGCCACGGGCCGCATCGGCAACGTCGTGATCTCGCAGGTCGCCTCCGGCCGCAAGAACCGCCTGTGGTTCGAGGTCGACGGCACCCGCGGCAGCGCGGCCTTCGACCAGGAGCAGCCCGAGTCCGCCTGGTTCGGCAACGAGCGCGGCGCACAGATCGTCGTCCGCGACCCGTCGCAGGGGTACCCCGACCAGCGCCGGTTGGCGGTCGTCCCGGCCGGGCACCCGCAGGGGTACCTCGACGCCTTCGCGGCCTTCGTCGCCGACACCTACACCGCGGTCCGCACCGGGGTGGCTCCCGACGGGCTGCCGACCTTCGCGGACGGCGCCCGCTCTGCCGACATCATCGAGGCCGTGATCGGCAGCGCGGCCGAGACGACGTGGCGGGAGATCCGGTGAAGCTCGGCATGCTGACCGCCTGCCTGCCCGGCTGGTCGCTCGACCGGATCGCCGGGTTCGCCCAGCAGCAGGGCTACGAGCGGCTCGAGGTCGCCGTCTGGCCGGGCACCGGCGGCCGGGACTTCGAGGCGGCGCACCTGCCGGTCGCCACGTTCACCGACGAGGACGCCCTGGCCACCCGCGACCTGCTCGACCGCACCGGCCTCGAGATCTCCGCGCTCGCGTACTACGAGAACAACCTGCACCAGGACCCGGAGCGCCGTGCCGCGGTGCGGACCCACCTCAAGCACGCGATCGACACCGCGCAGGCGCTCGGCATCCCCTACGTCGGCACGTTCATCGGCCGTGACACCACCAAGTCCGTCCGCGAGAACATGCGCGAGGGCGACCGGGTCCTGCCCGAGCTCGTCGACTACGCCGGCGAGCGCGGCGTGCGGCTGATCATCGAGAACTGCGTGATGGAGGGCTGGCACCCCGACGGGTACCCCGGCAACATCGCCTACTCCCCCGAGCTCTGGGGCTGGGTGACCGGTCTGGGCTTCGGCCTGAACTGGGACCCGTCGCACCTGACGTGGATCGGGATCGACCCGGTCGAGACGATCCTGCCGTTCGCCGAGCACATCGTGCACGCCCAGGCGAAGGACCTCGAGCTGTTCCCCGAGCGGCGCAACGCCTACGGGTTCTTCGGCAAGGTCGACAAGGGCGACGACCCGTGGGACATGGGGTGGTGGCGGTTCCGGGTGCCCGGCCGCGGTGTGGTGGACTGGCCGCACGTCGTCGACCGCCTCTACGAAGCGGGCTTCGACGGCACGCTGAGCGTCGAGCACGAGGACCCGCTCTGGGGCGGCACCGACGACAGGGTGCTCGAGGGACTGCGCATCGCGCACCGCACGCTCCGTCCGCTGATCGCGCAGGAGCCGTAGCGACCACGGGCACTGGCCGGGAGGCCCGGACCACGTGACCGACGTCGGTCACGCGATCCGGGCCTCCCGACCAGAGCCTGTGAACGGACCCGTGCGCGCCCGCGCACGCTGGTGCCATGAGCACGACCGTGAGCGACTTCGTCATCGACCGCATCAAGGCGTGGGGGGTCTCCCGCGTGTTCGGCTACCCCGGCGACGGGATCGGCGCCTTCGACGGCGCGCTCGGCAAGGCGGCGTCGAAGGGTGACGGCCTGGAGTACGTCCGGCCCACGCACGAGGAGATCGCGGCGCTGATGGCGACCGCGCACGCGAAGTTCACCGGCGAGGTCGGGGTGTGCGTCGCGACGTCGAGTCCCGGCGCCTTCCACCTGCTGAACGGCCTGTACGACGCGCAGATGGACAACCAGCCGGTGGTGGCGATCGTCGGTCAGCAGGGGCTCGCCGCGATGGGCTCGTTCACGCAGCAGGAGTCGAACCTGGAGCGCGTCTTCGCCGACGTCGCCTGCTACGTGCAGACGGTGGCCACTCCCGAAGCCGTCGGCGTGGTGCTCGACACCGCTTTCCGCACGGCGTCGCTCCGCAAGCAGCCGGCCGTCGTCGTGCTGCCCCACGACGTGCAGGCGATGACGTACGACGCACCGCCGCTGGAGCACTGGGCCTCGCGATCGAGCGACGTCCCCGCGTCCACCCGGATCACGCCGCCCGCCGACGAGGTGCGGAAGATGGCGGAGATCATCAACGCCGGGTCGAAGGTGACGTTCCTGGTCGGCGCCGGTGCGCGCGGTGCGACGGCCCAGGTGCTCGCCGCGGCCGAGAAGGCGGGCGCGGGGATCATCACGGCGCTCCGCGGCAAGGACGTGATCCCGTCCGACGTGCCGTACCACTCGCAGCAGCTCGGGTTGCTCGGGTCGCTGCCGTCGCTGCACCAGATCCGCGACTGCGACACCCTCGTGCTCCTCGGCACCAACTACCCGTACGGCGAGTACATGCCGAAGTCCGGGCAGGCCCGGGGCATCCAGGTCGACATCAAGCCGGAGCAGCTCGGTCTGCGGTACCCGACCGAGCTGAACCTGTGGGGCGACGTCGGCTCGACGCTCGACGCCGTGCTCCCCCTGCTCGAGCAGAAGACCGACAGGTCCTTCCAGCAGACGGTCGCCCACGAGATGCGCGAGTGGGAGTCGGAGATGCGTGCGCAGTCCGAGGTCGCCTACGACGACGGGGTGAACCCGCGCCGGGTGATCCAGGCCGTGAACGACCGGCTGCCCGACGGCGTCACGGTCACCGCGGACGCCGGCACCACCGCCGACTGGTACGGCCACCACATCCGGCTGCGCGAGGGGATGCGCGGCGACATGTCCGGCCGGCTCGCGACGATGCTCGCGGCGATGCCGTACGCGGTGACGGCGAAGTTCGCGTTCCCGGACCGTCCGGCGGTGTGCACGATCGGCGACGGTGCCTTCCAGATGCTCGGCATGAACGAGCTGATCACCGTGAAGAAGTACCTGGCGGCCTGGCCGAACCAGCAGCTCGTCATCGTGGTCATGCACAACGACGACCTCGGCCAGGTGTCGTGGGAGATGCGCACCGAGGACGGCAACCCGATGTGGCGCGGCTCGCAGGACGTCGAGTCGATCGACTACGCCGGGTACGCGACGCTGCTCGGGTTCCAGGGCATCGCGGTGCACGAGGACTCCGAGGTCGAGGCGGCGGTCGAGCGGGCGTTCGCCCACCAGGGGGTGACCCTCATCGACGCCTACGTCAGCCGGAGCGTCCCGCCGCTGCCCCCGCACATCACGAAGGAGTACGCGATCAACACGGCGAAGAGCCTGCTGAAGGGCGACCCGGTCGAGTTCGACGTCGTGAAGGACTCCGCCAAGGCGATGGCGACCGAGGTCACCGAGCGGGTGAAGGGCGCCCTCGGCCGCGACTGAACCGGGTCGGGCGGTGCGAGGGGGGACGGCCGTGTGAACGTCGTGTGACGACTTGCGATGGGGTCTGGCGAGTCGCCTGTGCGCCTTCGTAGGTTCGACGGCGATGAACACTTCCCACACCACCGGAACCGCCGGTGCGACGACCCGACGACGCCTCGGCGCCGGCGCGGCCCTCGCCACCGCCGGGGTCCTGGTCGCACTGTCCGTCCCGTCCGCAGCCGTCGCCGCCGAGGGTGACACGACGATCGACATCATCGACGTCAACGACTTCCACGGTCGCATCGAGTCCGAGGGCACCGCCGCCGACAAGGCCGCCGGCGCCGCGAAGCTCGCCGGCGTCGTGCAGTCGTACCGCGAGGCCAACCCCAACACGATCTTCGCCAGCGTCGGCGACAACGTGGGCGCCTCGACCTTCACCTCGCTCATCCAGCAGGACTCCCCCACGATCGACGCCCTGAACGCCATGGACCTCGACGTGAGCGCGATCGGCAACCACGAGCTCGACAAGGGTCAGAGCGACCTGACCGGCCGAATCGAGGACCGTGCCGACTGGCCGTACGTCTCGGCGAACATCGTCAAGGCCGGCACCACCGACCCCGCGTTCACGCCGTACTCCATCGTGGAGAAGGGCGGCGTCAAGGTCGGCTTCATCGGCGCGACCACCGAGGACCTCATCCCCGGACTCGTCAGCCCCGGCGGGGTCGAGGGCCTCGCGATGGCGCCGATCGTCAGCCAGGTCAACCGGTACGCCGAGCAGCTCACCGACGGCGAGGACGACAACGGCGAGGCCGACGTGCTCGTCCTGCTCGTGCACGAGGGCGCCACCACGAGCGCGCTCGCCGACGCCACCGGCACCGGTTCGTTCGGCAAGATCACCTCCGGCGTCTCGTCGAAGGTCTCGGCAATCGTCTCGGCGCACACCCACGCGACGTACGACCACTCCATCGCCGGCCCCGGCGGCACGAAGCGTCCGGTGATCCAGGCCGGCTCTTACGGCGTCGCCTTCGGGCACCTGCGGCTCACGGTGGACGCTGACAAGCAGCTCACCGGGATCACGTCCGAGGTCAAGTCGGTCAACGCCGAGACCCGGGTGCCCGCCGACGCCACCTCGGTCAACGCCGTGAGCGGCATCGTGACCGCCGCGAAGGCCGTCGCCGACGTCAAGGGCAGCGAGAAGCTCGGCGAGATCACGGGTGACCTGCGTCGCGCCGTGCAGTCCGACCGCAAGGCCGAGAACCGCGGTGGCGAGTCCGTGCTCGGCAACTACATCGCCGAGGTCCAGCGCAGCGCCACCGCCCGCAACGGCTCGAAGATCGCCTTCATGAACCCGGGCGGCCTCCGCACCGACATGGTCTACGCGTCCAGCGGCGCCGGCGACCCGGACGGCACCGTCACCTACAAGGAAGCCGCGCTCGTCCAGCCGTTCGCCAACACCCTGGTGACGAAGGACATGACCGGCCAGCAGATCAAGAACGCCCTCGAGCAGCAGTGGCAGCCGGACGGACTCGAGCGTCCGTTCCTGAAGCTCGGCGTCTCGGACGGCTTCGCGTACACCTACGACCCGTCGAAGGGCCGCGGCGAGCGCATCACCGGCATGACCCTCGACGGCGGGGCGATCGCGCTGACCGACACCCTCAAGGTGACCGTCAACTCGTTCCTGTCGACCGGTGGCGACAACTTCGCCGCCTTCGCGACCGGCACGAACGTCGCCGACTCCGGCCAGGTCGACCTGCAGGCCCAGGTGGACTACTTCCTCGCCCACCCGAAGGTCGAACCCCCGAAGGACCAGCGCGCCGTCGGCGTCACGGTCACGCCGACCCCGGCCGGTGGGTTCCAGCCCGGTGACGAGATCGAGCTCGACCTGTCGTCGCTCGTGTTCAGCAGCGAGGACCCCGCGAAGGCGGGCACGGTGTCGGTCAGCGCGGACGGCAAGGAGCTGGCATCGGCCGCGATCGACCCGACGATCACCGACAAGAACGACGAGCAGGGTCGCGCGACCCTGACCGTCACGGTCCCCGAGATCGAGGCCCCGGCTGCACGCGCCGCCGCCCGCACCGCCGGCTCCGTCTCGCTCGCCGCGGTGGCCGAGCCCGTCGCCACGACGGACGCACCGCTCGTGGTCACCCTGCCGGGCCAGACCATCACCCTCGCCGTGACCATCCCGGTGGCCGCAGCGGTCGACCCGACCGACCCGACCGACCCCACCGACCCGACGGACCCGACGGACCCGGTCGACCCGACCCCGGGCACGGGCGGCGGGGTCACCCCCGGCCCCGGCGCGGGTGCCGGTGACGACGCCGGCATCGGTGGCGTCGGCGGGACCGTCGACGACCCGCGCGCCGGTGGCGACCTCGCCTACACGGGTGCGGACCTGACCGCTCCGGCGATCGCGGCGGGCCTGCTCCTGCTCGCCGGGATCACGGCACTCGTGGTCCTCCGCCGCAACCGCGCACGACGTGGCGCGACGGTCCTGACGGACTGACCGCGAGCCTGCGGGCACACGATGCGAACGGGCCGTCTCACCCTGGTGAGGCGGCCCGTTCGCGTCGGTCAGGAGGCCCGGGACACGCCCGGCGCGAACGTCGCGCACCCCGGCGGTCACGGTTGCTGTCCCATCCCGGTCGATCGCTGCGGATCCGCGGATCCGCGGGGTACTCTCGGGAGTGTCGCACCGCGACGCGTCGTGCCGGGTCGCTTTCAGCAAGTCGACGGTGGTTCCGTTCGGCGAGACTCCGCGACGCGGGCGTCCTCCGCCTCCAGGGAAACGGCGGAGGGCGCCCACTCCCCGTCTCAGTGGAACAGCTGCTCGCCGATGTACGAGCCCTTGCGGGGTGCCGGCGGGACGGCGAACACCGCGGACCCGATGTGCGAGACGTACTCGTTCAGCCGGTCCGAGGCGCCGAGCTTCCGCTGCAGCCGCGTGAAGTGGTCCGGGTCGTTCACGTAGGCGATGAAGAGCAGCCCGGCGTCGAGCTGGCCGTACTCGTTGAGCCCGTCGGTGTAGTTGTACGGCCGCCGCAGGATCTTCACGCCGCCGTTCGCCTCGTGGGCGGCGAGGGCGATGTGCGACGTCGCGTCGATCTTCGTCGCACCGTCGTCGTCCTTCGCGTGGAAGTCCGGGGTGGTGTGCTCCTGTCCGCCGGAGAGCGGTGCGCCCTGGATCTTCGTCCGCCCGAACACCCGCTGCTGGTCGCTGACGACGTCGGCGTCCCAGGTCTCGATGTTCATCCGGATCTTCCGCACCACCTGGTAGCTGCCCCCGGCCATCCACCCGGCGTCGCGGTCGAGCCAGACGAACCGGTCGTGGTCGGCGTCGGTCGTGATGTTCCGGGTGCCGTCCTTGAACCCCATCAGGTTGCGGGGCGTGCTCTGGTGCGGCCCCGCCGACGCGCGGCCGAAGCCGAGCACGGTCCAGCGGACGGTCGCGGTGCCGCGGGCCATCCGTGCCAGGTCGCGCACCGCGTGGTACGCCACCTGGGGGTCGTCGGCGCAGGCCTGCAGGGACAGGTCGCCGCCGCTCAGCCCCTCCTGCAGGTTGTCGCTCGGCAGCGTCGGGATGTCGGCGAGCGACGCCGGGCGCCGGTCGGCCAGCCCGAAGCGCTCGTCGAAGACGCCGGGGCCCAGGCCCACCGTCACGGTCAGGGACGCCGGCCCGAGGTCGAGCGCCTCGCCCGTGTCGGCACCGACCCCGTTGCCGTGCGCCGGTTCGACGCTGCCGACGGTCTTGCCGGCCTGCAGCTGAGCGATCGCGGCCGACCACCGGGCGAGGAGCACCTGCAACTCGGTCGTGACGGTCGTCGACAGGTCGAACGTCATGTAGACGCAGTAGCGCTGCGGGGTGGTGCGGATCCCGCCCTGTGGCTGCCCTGCCGCGGTGGCGTAGAACGGCTGGCTCTGCGACAGGTCGATCGACTCGTCGCCGTTCGTCGCCGCCGTGAACGGGTTCACGCCGGTCGCCGCGGTGGCGCCGCCGACGCCCGCTGCCGCGCCGACCCCGGCACCGGCCACCGCCAGGCCGGCGCCGAACAGTCCGCGGCGGGAGACGTTCGCCCGGGGTGCCTCGTCCGGCTCGGTCACGCGGTCGCGACCTTCTCGGCCAGGCGGGACAGCGGGTCCTGGAGCGCCTGGATCTGCTGCGAGATCGTGTTCGCGTCGGACTGCTTGGTGGCGGCGTCCCAGCTCGCGAAGCCGCCCAGGTCGTCGGCGTCGCGGTAGCCGTCCATCAGCGTGTTCGTGGCGTCGAACTGCTTCGCGATCTGCTTCGTCAGGGTCGGGTCGAGCTTGGTCAGCCCCGGCTTGAGGTACGCGAAGGCCTGACGGGCACCCTCGACGTTGGCGGCGAGGTCGACGAGGTCGATGTGGCTGTACGCCTCTTCCTCGCCGGTGATCTTGTTCGACTGCACCTCTTCGAGCAGGCCGGCGGCACCGTTCGCCAGGTCCTCCGGCTTGTAGTCCAGGGTCGGCACGAGCTTCGCGAGCAGCTGCACGTCCTCGGTCAGGTCCGCGGCGGTCTGCTTGGTCGAAGCGGTGATCTTCCCGGCCTGGAACAGGTCCTTCTCGACGGCGTGGAACCCGCTCCAGCCGACGGCCGGGTCGAGGTTCGAGGCGCGCATGTCGATCAGGTAGTCGAGGTTGCCGGCGTTGTCGGTGGCCTTGAACCCCTTCTTGACGAAGCCGTCGACGTCGCTCTCGACGTGCTCGTAGAACGGGCGGGCGTTCGCGTAGTCGGTCTTCGCCGCGTCGAGGTCGCCGGCGTCGATGTCAT
Organism: Curtobacterium sp. MCPF17_003; assembly: GCF_003224385.1. NCBI lineage: Bacteria > Bacillati > Actinomycetota > Actinomycetes > Micrococcales > Microbacteriaceae > Curtobacterium > Curtobacterium sp. MCPF17_003. Next base: position 59,389 of record NZ_QKLC01000019.1, read on the forward strand.
TCTGCAGCTGCTGGACCGCGGCGACCATGTCGGTGACCTGGCCGTCGACGTAGGTCGCGTAGCCCTTCGCCCCGTCGCGGAGCAGGGTCGAGGCGCTGCTGTTCGCGGTCGACGCGGCCTTGCCGGTGACGGTGAAGTCCGTCAGCTCGGTCTCGGCTCCGGGGCAGTACACCTGGTACTCCCCGCCGGTCAGCGTCGCGGTGAAGCGGACGGCGTCGAGGCCGGGCGCCAGGTTCTCCTTCTCGCCGAGGATCCGCTGGTCCTGCAGCAGCTCGACCTCGGTGATCGCGGTCGACGACTCGTTCTTCACCGTGAAGGTGACGGGGCCCGCCGGGACCTTCGTCGAGGACACCGCACAGGCGTCCTCCCCGTCGTTGGTGAGCGTGATGGTGACGCGGGAGACCTTCGCGTCGTCGCCGGAGCCGGAGCCGCCTGCGTCGGCGGACCCACCGGCGCACCCGGTGAGTGCGAGGGCGGTGACGGCGCCGAGGGCGCCCAGGGTGATCAGGGGTCGGACGGGCTTACCGAAGGACATGGTCGGTGCTCCTTGCAGGGTCCGCGGCCGGAGGGCCACGAGCGGGGACGGGTTCGGGGGCTGTCTCTTATACACATCTGACGCTGCCGACGA